>CAMWGU010000009.1 GCA_947173895.1 uncultured Bacteroides sp.
GCGAAGGCCGGGCAACACTGGTGATGGACTGGACTCCGCGCACGGACGAAAAGGCACTCGCGGGTGTTTACCGCTACATTGTGTCCGGTGAAAACGGAGTGAGAGAAGTGGTTGAGTCACAGGTTATTCTTGCAGAAAATGATAAGGAAAACTTGTCGGAGAGTCGGGATGAGGCTTTCCAATGCCTGACGGTTTCCGAGGAGATTTCTTCGGCGGTTCCCAAGACAGGTTCTTTGGCAACTCCCGAGGTGGCTTCTTTGGCGGTTCCCGAAACAGGCTCTTTAGTAACTCCAAAAGTAGCTTCTCCGGTAGTTTCCAAGGTAGTTTCTTCGTCAACTTCCAAGAATATTGAAGAAGAAACTATGGAGGCATCCCCCAAATCTGCCAACAAAAAGAAGGCAAAATCGTGCTCCCTAATGCAGGAAGTGGCTGCTTTCCTGACTTCCCGCTACCATTTCCGCTTCAATGTGCTGACTGAGGAAACAGAAGTGGCACCCGTGGAAAGCGACATCCCCGACACCCATTTGCGCTATGCCAAAGTGGACGAACGGTGGATGAACTCACTCAGTCTGGAGACCATCGAGGCAGGCATAGACTGCTGGGACAGAGATATTCAACGCTTTGTGCGCTCGCGCCGCATCGCCGAATACCATCCTTTCACTGCCTACTTCGAGGGGCTTCCCGAATGGGATGGCACGGACCGTGTGACAGCACTCGCCCGCCGGGTGTCCGACAATCCGGTATGGGTGAACGGTTTCCACCGCTGGATGCTGGGGCTTTCGGCACAATGGATGCAATTCCGTCCGGACAGCAACAGCGTTAGCCGCGCCAACAGCGTGGCCCCCTTGCTGGTGAGCAGCCGCCAAGGACTGGGGAAAAGTACGTTCTGCCGTCTGCTGATGCCCGATGCGCTAAAGGCTTATTATACGGAAAGTTACGACCTTAGTTCGCCGGCATCCGCCGAAGCGAAGCTCGCCGCCTACGGCTTGATTAACCTAGACGAGTTCGACAAGTTGGGCGCATCCAAGATGCCCCTGCTGAAGAACTTGATGCAGGCTTCCGCGCTGAATGTCCGCAAGGCTTACCGACGTAGTGCATCCGCGCTTCCGCGCATCGCCTCGTTCATCGGCACCAGCAATCGGGAGGACCTGTTGGTAGACCGCACCGGCTCGCGCCGCTTCCTCTGTGTCAGCCTGGAGCATGCCATAGATTGCACTACCCCCATAGATTATGAACAGCTATATGCCCAACTTAAGGCAGAACTCCTGTCCGGCGAACGCTGCTGGTTCAATAAAGAGGAAGAAGAGGCCATTCAGCGAAACAATGCCTTGTTTTACAAGCACGTGCCTGAAGAGGAGGTGTTCCGTCTTTGCTTCCGTTTTGCCACGGAGGCGGACAGCCCACAGGAAGTGCAGGCACTTTCCGCCACCCAACTGTTCGAGCGCATGAAAGCGGCTCATCCTTCGGCCATGCGTGGCATGACCGCCTACAGCCTGAGCCGCATCTTGCCCCAACTGGGCGAACGGGTGCATACATCCAAGGGGAATGTGTATCGGGTAGTGACAAACAGATAAGCAGGGGGCTGTTGTGAAGTTCTTCCTATTCGGATTGACTATATATTGTGTGTATAAAGAAAGTGGATACCAACCAAAAATATCCGCTGACCCAGTAAAAGGGGAGTAGCTAATTTTAGAAATAAAAAAACCGCTAAAAATCAGCGGTTTAAAATTCATTCTGTGGAGCTGGAGGGAGTCGAACCCTCGTCCAAACGCAGAAGCCATATGCTTTCTACATGCTTATCTTTGCCTTCATTTTCGTGCATAAGCAAGACCAAAGCCACCCACCTATGCCTTATCCTCTAAAATTTCGGAAGAATCACGAGGCGGAATCCATCCTATTCCCGATTTTGCTGTGCCACTTTATCAAACGCTTCGGAACAAGAGCTTTTGAGTGACATCTCGTTTCTACCACTTTGGTAGAAATAAAGTTAATCTACTATACTTCGATTAAGCAGCGAGAGCATAATTTTCGTTGCCAGATAAAATTTTGAAAACTGAGATTATAGTGCCAATTAACCACGCACTGCATGCTTACATACCACTTAGCCACGCTGTCAAATCCAGTCAACCCCGTGCAGGTATTATATAAATATGCGCCAAAGTTACATATATTCCGGTTAATGTCCAATTATTCTCTTATTTATTTAGTGGATTTTAATGGGAATCTCGTATATTTGAAGATGTTTTATTTAATTATTAACAAATTGAACAATATGAACAAACAATTGATAGCATTGTGTATGGGTGGTATGATAATGGGGGCATGTACTTCTTCTCCCCAAAAACAAGCAGTACCGATGGTGGAAGCAGAAACATCAGAGGAGATGTATATGCTGGTAGGCAGCTATGCCACTCCAAATGAAGAAGGTATTAAAGTGTATCGTTTTGAGGAGCGGACAGGCGATGCTCGATATGTAAGTGGACTGAAGGGGATATCTAATCCTTCTTATCTCACTCCGTCGCCCGATGGGGAAAGAATATATGCTGTAGGCGAGGATGAAGGAGAGACTGCTACTGCTAACGCTATCCGGTTTGATAAGGAACAGGGAGTGTTGACTCTGCTTAATACCCAATTTACCAAGGGAGGAGCCCCCTGTTATATCACGCTGAGCCCGTCGGGGAAATTTGTTCTGACTGCCAATTATTTTGGAGGAAGTGTCACAGTCTTCTCTTTAGGCAAAGAAAGGGAGCTGCTCTCTGGCGCCCAACTTGTTTCTTTTGTTGGAAATGGGCCTGACAAAGAGAGGCAGACACAGCCATATCTGCATTGTGTGGAATTTACGCCGGACGCCCGATTTCTTTTGGCTGATGATTTAGGAACCGACCAAATTCATGTGTTTCCTGTCGATGAAGGTAGTGCAGACGGTGTGTCTTCTTTTTTGTTGAATCAATCTGAAGAATATCAGGTGAAAGTGGAACCCGGATCGGGGCCGCGTCATATTTGCTTCCATCCCAATCGGAAGTTTGCTTATCTGATCAATGAGCTTTCAGGAAAAGTAATTGCTTTTTCTTATGATAAAGGGAAACTGGCTGCTACGCAATATATAGAGGCTGATACAGTGGGAGCCAAAGGAAGTGCGGACATTCATATTTCGCCTGACGGTAAATACCTTTATGCTTCCAATCGCTTGAAAGCCGATGGCATAGCCATTTTTAGTATTGATCAGGAAACAGGTACCTTGACTCGAATTGGGTATCAGTTGACCGGTATCCATCCGCGCAATTTCATCATTACTCCTAACGGACGTTATCTGCTGGTAGCCTGTCGGGACAGCAATGTGATACAGGTGTTTGAAAGAAATTCCCAAACAGGGTTATTGACTGATACAGGCCGAAATATACAGACTCCCAGTCCGGTATGTTTAAAGTTTGTTCGTTGATCGGGGGAATATAAAAACAGACGGCTGCTTTCCATTGCGTTGGGCAGTCGTCTGTTTATAGCAAGTAGAATCACTCTTTATACATAAGTTTCCAAGAACTTGGCATGACCGTTTACCGTTACTTTCACTTCTTTCGTCGTGGCAGGGAAAAGAATGGATTCTCCGGCTTGCACCTCTAGTGCATGGCCTTCGTCATCAGTCACCGTAAATGAACCTTCCATGCAGATATAGATTACAAACGAATCCAGTTCACTATAATCCATTGTCATATCTTCAGTCAGATCGTATACGGAAGTTGTGAAATAAGGACAAGTGACCAATTCTACAGATTCATTCTGTTTCGGAGTGTAATGAGTCCGGTAATCTTCTTCTACCGTGTAGTCAATGGCATCTTTTGATAATTCCGTGTGCAATTCGCGTGTGTTGCCATTTTTGTCTTTGCGATTGAAGTCGTAGATTCGATATGTGACATTCGAAGTCTGCTGTATTTCGGCAATAAAACATCCGGCTCCGATGCTGTGTATACGGCCGGCGGGTAAGAAGAATACATCGCCCGGTTGTACGGCATAATCGGCCAATGCGTCGCAGATAGTGTTGTCGGCAATCATTGCGGCATATTCGTCAGGAGTAATCTTTTTGCTTAACCCTGACCGCAGATGCGCTTTGCCTCCGGCATTGTCAATGACATACCACATCTCTGTCTTTCCCATTGAGTTGTGACGTTTTTTCGCCAGTTCGTCATCCGGATGGACTTGTATGGAGAGATCATCGCAAGCGTCAATAAACTTAATTAGCAGAGGGAAATTATCTCCGAAGCGTTGGTAGTTGCTTTCTCCTACCAAGGCTCCTTTATATTCTTTTACCAGCTGGCTCAGGTTTTTGCCGGCTTCGCTTCCGTTGGCCACAACAGATTCATCGCCAGGAACATTGGAGATTTCCCAGCTTTCGCCAACTTGAGGTTGTTCCACATGTAAATGTTTGAACGGGATAATCTTTTCTCCACCCCAAATGGTGGATTTCAGAATAGGGTTGAATTTAAATGGATACATAGGAGTATTTAATTTATTTGGTTTGAATACAAAAATAAGGGATTTATATGACTTTACCGCATAGTATCTCTTGAAAAATTAGTAGCCGGTATATATTATGATTGTCGCGTGGGCTGATTTAAAAAGAATATGTACTGCTGTATATGTCTTTTAAACTGGGAGATAACGCCATGTTTTATCTGCAGGGAAGCGGCATTTGCATATATTGGGATAAGTGTTATTAGAGAATCATAAATCTGTCATATTGTTGCCATTTGCAAGAAAAGCTTCTACCTTTGCAGATAAATCGTAAATTACAGGAAAACTATGAAGAGTTTTGCATCAGACAATAATTCGGGTGTACATCCACAAATTATGGAGGCACTCATAAAAGCCAATGACGGGCACGCTTTGGGATATGGAGATGACCCTTGGACTGAGGAGGCCACCCGTAAAGTGAAAGAACAGTTTGCCCGCCCGTGTGAGGCGTTGTTTGTATTTAATGGGACCGGAAGCAATACCATGGCATTGCAAATGATGACCCGTCCTTATCACATTATTTTCTGTGCTGATACTGCCCATATCGCAGTAGATGAATGTGGTGCTCCCGGTAAGGCTACCGGATGTTTTATGCGGACTATCCCTACGCCCGATGGAAAGCTCACTCCCGAACTGTTAAAACCTTTTATGACAAATTTTGGGGTAGAACATCATTCACAGCCTGGAGCGGTCTATATCAGCCAATGTACTGAGTTGGGTACTGTTTATACTCCCCAAGAAATATGTGCTTTGACAACATTCGCCCATGAATACGGATTGTTGGTACACATGGATGGTGCGCGTATTTCTAATGCAGCTGCTGCATTAGAAGTGAGTCTTGATGAAATATCAGGAGCCTGTGGAGTGGACACTTTGACTTTAGGAGGAACTAAGAATGGATTGATGGGAGCCGAATGTGTGGTGGTTTTCAATCAGAATCTAATAAAGGAGGCACGCTATGCCCGGAAACAAGCTTGTCAGTTGGCTAGCAAGATGCGATATATTTCATGCCAGTTTACAGCATTCCTTACCGATGATTTATGGTTGAAGTGTGCACAACGTGCCAATGCGATGGCGCAACGTCTGTATGAAGCATTGTCGGCGATGCCTGATGTAGAGTTCACTCAGCCTGTAGAAAGTAACCAGTTGTTTTTTATTATGCCGCGTGAGAAGGAAGACAAACTGCAAGAACATTATCATTTTTATTTCTGGAATGAGGCTATTGGAGAAATGAGGCTGGTGACATCGTTTGACACCACAGAGGAGGATATAGACAGGTTCATAGCTTGTTTGTCCGCCATTTCATAGCTTGTTATTTCGCAAGATACCTCGACTGGGACAAAATGGATACATGCAGGTGTGCCGTTTCTGCTATTCGGGCAATAAACAATTGTTCGGTTTGTCTTGAATTTCATTATAAGTAAGGGGCAAAACTAAAATAACTACTCCCCAAAGTTACAGACTATAATTATAACACCTTAAAAGGGTCGTATCAAGCTTTGTATAGAGTCATGATACGACCCTTTCTTTTAGTCTTTTAGGATGCTTAAATATCTTTCATTAAATAAGTTCATCTTTTCAAAGATGGAGTTTTGACACCCTGTTGTTTTATATATCTTTTGTCTGTGAGAATTTTGTATCGAAGGAAATTCCGGATACACTTACCTGCTTGAAACTAATTAATATTTGTTAAAACTAAAGGTGCGTCACTACACTATATATGCTTAAACTGTGTCTAGGGGTCAACTATGACTTAATGATAACTTGATGTTGACTCTAAAACACACAAAGAAAAATGAATAGTAGTTAATTGTTATTTGCATTTAAACGTAAGTGAAGAAGATGAGAATTGATTCATCTTTTTAATTCAAAGAAGTTCTAAGGACGGACTTTTAATCAATAATTCACAGTAAGAACTCGAGTTGTTCCTAAGGTATATGTTGCCAAAGGAATGTATCGGGTACATTAAATTTTAATCAATGAATATGTATAATAGAAAAAGACTCACGCTTGCGGCTGCTATTATGGCATGCCTTCATCTGGATGTTTCCGCAGAAAAACGGGATGGGAATCTTGCTAATTATGACAATGCGGGTGTTGTAACAGAAAAATTGATGGCTGCATACGGACAGGCGGCTCGCTCTGTTAATGGAATTGCGCAGGATAAACGTAAAATTTCGGGTATTGTAAAAGATGTATCAGGAGAGCCGGTCATAGGGGCTTCTGTCGTTGAAAAAGGTACTACGAACGGCATCATTACGGATATGGACGGAAACTTTGTCTTGAATGTGACTAAAGGATCGGTACTGACCATTTCTTATATTGGCTATGCCGATCAGGAGATTGTAATTGATAATCAGACTTCGCTGAATATTATATTGAAGGAAAATACCGAATTGCTTGATGAAGTGGTGGTGGTAGGTTTCGGTAGTCAGAAGAAAGCCAATCTGACAGGAGCGGTATCTACTGTCGATTCGAAAACATTTCAGGAACGTCCTGTACAGAATGCTATTCAGGCCCTGCAAGGTGCTATTCCCGGACTGAACATCGTATCGGGTACCGGAGAATTGAATAAAAGTGCCGATATAAATATTCGTGGCACAGGTACTATCGGCGAAGGTTCTAGTGGAAGCCCCCTGATTCTGATTGACGGTATGGAAGGTGACTTGAATTTGGTAAATCCGCAAGATATTGAGAATGTGACTGTGTTGAAAGATGCCTCAGCGTCTTCTATTTATGGGTCGCGTGCTCCTTTTGGTGTCATTTTGGTTACTACCAAGCAAGGTAAGTCCGACAAGATCCGCCTCAATTACAACAATTCGTTCCGCTGGAGTGCTCCGACGCGTCGTCCTCATGTGGTCGATTCGTATACGTTTGCTAAGTATTTCAATGAAGCATCCGAAAATGCCGGCCAGACAGGACATTTCTCACCTTCTCATCTGGAGCGTATCAAAGACTATCAGGACGGGAAAATTACCACGGTGAATATTCCCAACCCGAACAATCCGGCTGTGTGGGCGGACGGATACGACTATGCGAACGGCAATACTGACTGGTACGACGAGATTTACGACAAGACTGCCTTCTCGCAGGAACATACGGCGACTTTAAACGGTGGTAGTGAAAAAGTGCAGATGTATGCTTCGTTGAACTATTTGGACAGTGAAGGTCTGCTTAAAATAAATAAAGACAATTACCAACGCTATGCAACCAATTTGAAAGTGAATGCTCAGGTGACCAGTTACCTGGATATGAGTTATAACATCAAGTATTCTCGTTCCGAATTCGAAACGCCGTCTCAAAACAGTGTCGGTGCATTGGGATACCAAACGTGGCCTACATTGCCTGTTTATGATGACAATGGCTATTTGTTCAGTGCTCCCTCGCCCATTCAGGGATTGCGCGATGGAGGTAAGTCTACTTCATCCAACGACCGGTTGAGCCAGCAGCTTCGTCTGAATCTTCGTCCGTTGAAGGGCTGGGAGATTGTGGGCGAGATAAATTATGCGATCAGCCGTACCCGAAATCATCAGGATTATCAGAAAGTGTACAATCACAATGTGGCCGGCGAGATCATTCCTAACTCGAATACATCCAGCGTACACGAACAGTCGTACTCCAACGATTATGTCAATGCTTCGCTGTTTTCTACATACCAACATTCGTTCAATGACATGCACAATTTCAAGATCATGGCGGGTGTGCAATACGAGGGAAGCCTTAATAACAATTTCAGTGCGAGCCGTAATGGCATTATGGTGCCCGGTATGGATGTGATTGACATCACTAACGGAACCGACGGTAGCGGTCAGTCTACTCCTCCCGGTGTGGGCGGCAATGTGAACGAATGGGGAGTGGCCGGTTATTTTGGTCGATTCAATTATGACTATAAAGGCCGTTATCTGGCAGAGGTGAATTTGCGTTACGACGGTTCTTCACGCTTCCGTGCCGACGACCGTTGGAAATTGTTTCCCTCTTTTTCTTTGGGATGGAACATCGCTCATGAAGCCTTTTGGGAGAAATTTGTAGATAAGGTCAATACGTTGAAACTTCGTGTGTCTTATGGTGTCTTGGGTAATCAGAATACCAGCAGCCTTTATCCTACTTACCTGACCATGCCGATCGGTACGGCAAACAGTGGTTGGATTATAAACGGAAAGAAAGGAAACACGGCCAGTGCTCCCGGATTGATCAGTTCTACCATGACTTGGGAAACGGTGGAGAACTTGAATCTGGGTTTTGATGCACAGGCTTTGAACAATCGTCTTTCTGTTTCGTTCGACTGGTTCCAGCGTACCACTAAGGACATGATCGGTCCGGCTCCCGAACTTCCTTTGGTGCTGGGGGTAGGTGTTCCTCAGACCAATAACACGAACTTGCGTACCCGCGGATGGGAAGTGACAATTGGTTGGAAAGATCGTATAAACGATGACATGTCCTATAATGTAGGGTTCAATCTGTCCGATTCGCAGACAGAGATTACAGACTATCCTAATGAGAACTTCAGTTTGGACAAACCTTACTATACAGGAAAGAAACTGGGAGAAATATGGGGATACGAGACTATAGGTATTGCTAAGAGCGACCAGGAAATGCAAGATCATCTGGCTTCTTTGCCTAACGGTGGTCAGGATGCTATCGGCAATATCGGATGGAAAGCGGGAGACATCATGTACAAGGACCTGAATGGCGACGGCAAGATTGATTCGGGTGCCAATACCTTGTACGATCATGGCGACCTTAAAGTGATAGGTAACAATACTCCCCGGTTCCGCTTTGCCTTGAATCTAGGCTTCTCGTACAAGAACTTCGATATCAGTACCATTTTGCAGGGAGTGATGAAGCGTGATTATTGGGAAGGCAATTGGAACTTCTGGGGCTGGAACGGCTGGTTGTGGCGTTCCACTGCTTACGAAGAACACATGGACTACTTCCGCGGAAACCCCGACCATTGGATGGGACAGAACCTGGATGCTTATTATCCGCGTCCGTTGGACGGATCCAGCCAGAATATGCGTGTGCAGAGCCGCTATTTGCAGAATGCAGCATATATGCGTATGAAGAACTTGCAGGTAGGATATACTTTGCCGCAAGCGGTTACCGGCAGAGTAGGTATCTCCAGTTTACGCTTTTACCTGTCGGGCGAGAATTTGTTTGTCATCTCGGGTGTGAAGAAACAATTTGATCCTGAAGCTATGGGATATGGTACAAGTTCTATCGGCTACCCCATTCAGCGTGTCTTTTCAGCCGGTTTAAGTATTACTCTTTAATCTGATTATTGAAATGAAACTAAAAAAATCTATCTATATTCTGATGACTTCGGCATTGATGATGTCTTTGTCGTCTTGTAATGATATGCTCGATATGGAACCCAAATCGGCCATATCTCCGGAGAACTACATGAAGGAAGAGTCTCAACTGGATGCATACGCTTTGAACTGTTACGGCTATTTGCCTTGGGACGGAACGGTAGGCCCTTGTGGCTCGGACAATGCCACCGACATACAGGCAGGCATGTCTGTCCCCGATAAATATCTGAACAATAGACTGAAAGTGGGACAGACCGGAGGCGCTTGGGGATTCGGCGAAATTTATAATGTCAACTATTTCTTCAGCGTGGTAGAACCAGCTTACGAGGCCGGTGCCATATCGGGTAACGATGAGAATATCCGCCATTACATCGGCGAGATGCACTTCTTTCGTGCCCTGCTCTATTTCAACAAGTTGCGTGCGTTGGGCGATTTTCCTATCGTTACCACTACATTGAGAGATAATAAAGAAGAACTGATTGAGGCCAGCAAGCGTATGCCCCGTACCGAAGTGGCACGCTTTATTCTGGAAGAACTGGATAAGGCGGCCGAGATGATGCGTCCGGTGTCGCCCGACGGCAACCGCAATCGCATGAATTCCTCCATTGCCCGGATACTTAAATCGCGTGTGGCCTTGTTCGAAGGTACATGGTTGAAGTATTTCAAGAACACTCCTTTTGTGCCTAATGGACCGGGATGGCCGGGAGCCGGCAAGGACTATAATGCGGGTTATCAGTTCAAGGCCGGAAGCATTGACGACGAAAGCAACTGGTTCCTTGACCAGGCTGTCGAAGCAGCCGCTGCGGTGGCCGATGCTTACCAGCTGACCCCCAATTCCGGCATTCTTCCTCAGAGTGCTGCCGAATCGAACGAATATGTGGAAATGTTTGGTGCTGTCGACTTGAAGCCTTTCAGCGAGGTGATGCTTTGGAAAGCTTGCGACAAAGGACTAGGAGTGACGCACAACATTCAGGTGAATGCTTCTACTTCCAATGTGGGCATCGGTGTCACCCGTGCCATGGTCAATACTTATCTGCTGAAGGACGGTCGTCCTTATTATGCCGAATACGGAGTGGACGCAGGTGACGAGTCTATCGAAGAAATCCGTGCCAGCCGCGAAGACCGCGCCATGCTGTTCCTGAAGCAGCCGGGACAGATCAATATGTGGATCAATCTGAACATGGGATCTCATGGATCGCCCGTAGAGCCGAAGGTGATGAATATCACCGCCGGATCCGAACAGTTCCGTTATAACACCGGTTATACCAGCCGTAAAGGAGTCAATCCCGACAAGGCATTGTGCGACAACTGGGGAAGTTATGGCGGGGTGATTATTTTCCGTGCTTCCGAAGCTTATCTGAACTACATCGAGGCTTATTACGAGCGTCATGGGCAGCTGGATGCCAAGGCGAACGGCTATTGGAACGCGTTGCGCCAACGTGCAGGCATCGGCGGTTCCATCCAGTCCACTATCGATGCCACCGATATGGCGATAGAGGCTAAGTTCAACTGGGCGGCTTATTCGGGCGGACAATTGATTGACAAGACTCTTTATAATATCCGTCGCGAACGGGTGAGCGAGCTGATGGGAGAAGGTTTCCGTTGGGATGACTTGCGCCGCTGGCGTTCTATGGACCAGCTGATGGATGCTCCTTACTTTGTAGAGGGTATAAAGGTGTGGGGCGATTATTACAAGGCGCTGTACGAGCAGGCCGGTATGGAAAACAAGGATTATCAGCTGGTGTACGAAGGCAGCGATGCCAATGTCTCATCTCCGGCCCTCAGCCCCTACCTGCGTGTTTACCAGTATAACAAGGAAGGCTTGGGATACAATGGTTACACCTGGCACATGGGACATTACTTGGATCCTATCGCCATCCAGCATTTCAAGATTACTGCAACCGACCAGGAGGGTTACTCGGATTCTCCGCTGTATCAGAATCCTTATTGGGGATTGCGTCCTGATACTCCGGCCGAGAAATAAGTTCGTGGCAACCGACGGATGGTGCTGACCTTTTAAGGGTGTCAGGGTGACATCCGCAAGGTCGGGAAAGAACCGGATGGCAAGAGCCGCATTCTACTCTGCATTGAGTGGAATGCGGCTTTTCTTTGTATTTTTTCGTCAGTGCGTATATGGTTGGGGCGGTTCTGTGGAGGTGGCTTTGAAAAGACAAGTGCTGTTATCTGAAACCGGCCGGTTGCAAACTTCTTCGTGCTTCTATGAATACTTGTCATCGGCCGTTTCTATTCTTAAAACACCGACGGTGTTTTCATGATTTCCGTCGGAGTTCTTTAGAACGCCAACGGTGTTTTATAAAACGCCGACGGAGTTTTAAGAAATATATGGGACATGAACAACTTTGGATAAGGCTGCCCAAAACTATGGAAGCGGTTGTTCTTCATTATAAATCTGCATCGTTGTACGGCTCGGAAAGTAAATTGCCTGAAATCTGTTTGCAGATATCGAGATATTTTGCAAATTTATAATCGCGAAAACGTTAAAGAGACTGATGTCGGCTCCCACATCGAACATGTTTACTTTTTCCCAAGTAATGTGTGGATTACCAAAGGTGGTTTCGTTACCGTTGCCTGAGTCAATCAGTGTCTGATACATGTATAGGCCGATATTCTCGTTTCCTAATTGTCCGTATGAGGCTCTCACTTTCAGATTGTTCAGCCAGTCGATGCCTTTCATGAAGTTTTCTTCTGTCATGTTCCATCCCAGACCGATGGAGGGGAAATAGCCATATTTGTGTCCTTTTCCGAAGCGGGAAGAACCATCGGCACGCAAGGTGCCTTCTATCAGATAACGGCCTACGATGGTAGGAGGAATTCCGTATAGTTGATACAACGGACTCTGGCCGCCCGAGTCGGCTACAGAGGGTTGGCGCTGGCTGGAACGGATCATATTCAAGTCTACGTCCACACTGAGGTTGTCGCGCAGATTGACGGTGGTGTTGGCACGTAGGTTGAAGCGTTCGAATTTATATTTTTTCATGATCTGCGTTCTTAAGGTGTATGAAGCGTGCATGCAACTGGCCGTCATGTCGGGTGGCTGGCGGTGAAGTGTGGTGCATAAAAAAATCCCCAGATATGAGCTCCAGGGATTTGATTGATAAGAAAATTGTAATTATTTTGTATTAAGTGTCAGCTCTATCACGTAGTCTGTTTCATTGGGCACTTGGGGCAGTTTCACCAAGATGCCTTCTTTCTCTTGTCTGAACGAAACCGGAGTTTTGTCGATGAACTGTACCGCTTTCTTGACCTTCGTCTTCAGTGGTATGTAGAGTGTATTGTCTTTGTAGTCCAGCACGTGGATGAACAGGCGGTCGCCTTTGCGGGTCGATACCCCCCATGGATGGGGAGCTACATCGCCGCCGCGTGTGCCGTAAATGGTTTCTCCGTATTGTTCCATCCATTCGCCCACTTCTTTCAGGTGCTTGACGGCAGTAGCGGGCAGTTCTCCGTTGGGCTGCGGGCCGATGTTCATCAGCAGGTTGGCGTTCTTGCCGGCTGCTTTCACCAGATAGTGTATCAACGTCTTGGGCGACTTGTAGTTCTGGTCTTCAATCTTGTATCCCCACATGCCGTTCATTGTCTCACAGGTTTCCAGCGGAAGTGCGCTTACGGCTTGTCCGGAAAATCCGGCTGTGTTTTCGCCGGGCAGGTCGCGTTCGAACATCTGGAAATCTTCTCCGGCATACGGAGTGCGGTGGTGGTTGTTGCCCACCAGGCAAGCCGGCTGCAATTTATGTATCAGTGCGTATTGCTCTTCCAGTTGCCAGTTGAAGTCGGCGGGCTGGTCCCATATACCGTCAAACCAAATGGCGCCTATCGGGCCGTAGTTGGTCAGAAGCTCGGTCAGCTGGTTGTTCATGAATGTATAATAGCTTTTCCAGTCTCCGTGTCCTTTGGGGCGTCCGGTTCCCCGTCCGGTTCCTCCTCCTTCCGGATAGTCATCGCGATACCAGTCCAGATGTGAATAATAGAAATGGAGTTTGATGCCTTGCTTCTGGCATTCGTCGGCCAGTTCTTTCAGCACATCGCGTTTGAACGGGGTGGCATCTACAATGTTGTAGTCCGATTCTTTGGTGTCGAACATGGAGAAGCTGTCGTGATGGCGGCTGGTGATACAGATGTATTTGGCGCCGGATGCCTTGATGGCAGACACCCATTCGGCAGCGTTGAAGCGCGAAGGATAGAATCCGGATGCCAGCTTGGAATATTCTTCTCGGTTGATGTTGTGGGTGGTCATATACCATTCTCCTTGGGCGGTCATGCTGTAAATGCCCCAATGAAGGAAGATGCCGAATTTATTGTCTTGAAATTCCTGACGTGCTTTCAGGTTCTCAGGAGTGGGGGTGTAAGCTTGGCCGGAGCTCTGTGCGAAAAGAGAGTTGCCGGACATGAATAGCAAGGCAGTGCCTAAGCAAAATTTCTGTATTAATTTATTCTTCATAATTGATATAGTGATTTTATTTGTTGCAAGATAGCCATTTTATTGTAAATGGGGAAATATTTCCCGGAAATATTGCACGAAAGCAGCGATATTCTCTACCTTTGCGCGGTAATTGTGATATTTGAACTTGTAATAATGAAGACAAAAGAAATTCCTATACTGCTTCTGACCGGTTATCTGGGCAGTGGAAAAACAACATTGGTGAACCATATTCTTTCCAATCAGCAGGGCATTAAGTTTGCTGTCATTGTCAATGACATCGGCGAAGTGAATATTGACGCCGGTCTGATTCAGAAAGAGGGGATTGTAGGAAAGAAGGACGACAGTTTGGTAGCACTTCAGAACGGCTGCATCTGCTGTACGCTGAAGATGGACTTGGTGGAACAGATTGACGACTTGATGAAGTTGCGTCGTTTTGACTACATTGTGATAGAGGCGAGCGGTGTTTGCGAACCTGCCCCCATCGCACAGACCATTTGTTCCGTTTCGGGCATGGGAGGCCTGCATGGCAGTTGCTATCTGGACTGCATTGTGACTGTAGTGGATGCCCTGCGTCTGCAAAGTGAGTTTGCCTGTGGAAATGCGTTGTCTCGCAAAGGCATTGACGAGGAGGATATAGAGAATCTGATTATCCAGCAAATAGAATTCTGCAATGTGATTCTGCTTAACAAGGCTTCCGAGGTAAGTGCCGATGAACTGGAGCGCATCAAACAGATTGTACGCACACTGCAACCCGCAGCCGAGATTGTGGAATGCGACTATGCGGAAGTCGATTTGGGCAATATCATTCATACAAGGAAGTTCGATTTTGAACGCACAGCCACCTCGGCCGGCTGGATACGCGGAATAGAGAGTGCTCTTGCGGAAGAACAGAAAAAGGAGGCCGAAGAGCATCATCACGACGAAGCCGCTGACGAGTCGGAGCACCATCACGGACACCACCACCACGAAGGCGAGGTGGAGGAATACGGCATCAGTACTTTTGTCTATTACCGTCGTCCGGCGTTTGATATCCATAAGTTCGACCGTTTTGTGGCAACCCGATGGAGTCCGGATATTATCCGGGCGAAAGGAGTCTGTTATTTCAGCAACAATCCCGACATGTCTTTCCTTTTTGAACAAGCCGGAGTGCAGAAAAGACTGAAGGAAGCCGGTTTATGGTATGCCACGGCACCCGAAGAAGAACTGATGGAAATAATGAAGCAAGAGCCGGGACTGTTGCAGGACTGGGACGATCGGTATGGCGACCGCATGCAGAAAATTGTATTTATCGGGCAGCATCTTGACAAGGAACAACTGACACGCGAACTGGACGAATGCTTGGTGTAAGACACAAGGAGTAGATATATAGAAACAGGAAAAAAGCCGGGCCGTTACTCTATGCATAGAGCGATGGCCCGGCCTTTTTTCTGTCTCTATTCTGTATTTATAGCAGCGACATGTCGTTCAGCAACTGATATACTCCGCTCAGTATTCCCAGCACAAGTATGCCGGCTACGCACACCAGCAAGCTGATGCGCATCGGGACTGTCGTCCTGAAATGGCCGATCGGTTGTTCGTTGGGCTGGATGAACATGGCTTTTACAATCAGCAGATAATAATACAGCGAAATGATGGTATTGACCAGTGCAATGAATACAATCAGATAATATCCGCTATGGAATGCAGCCATAAATACGAAAAACTTGCTGAAGAAACCGGCAAATGGCGGGATGCCTGCCAATGAAAACAGAGCAAGCGTCATGACCATGGTCAGTTTGGGGTTTGTCCGGTATAGTCCGTTGTAGTCCTCACGTTCTATTTGGCCGTGAGTATGCTGTTCGATGGCATTGATAACCCCGAATACGGCCAGATTGGCGGCAATGTATACTATTATATAATAGACCAGCGACGCCATGCCTTGCGGGGTTCCGGCCAGCACGGCTAGCAGGATGTAGCCGGCTTGCGAGATGCTGCTGAATGCCATGAAACGCTTCAGGTTGTTTTGGCGGATGGCAAACAAATTGGCAATGGTGATGGTGGTTACAATGACTAGGCATAACATTTGGCTCCATTGTCCGGCCATCGGACCAAATACTTTGGTCAGCACGGCCATCAGGGCAAAGGCTGCCGCGCCTTTCGAAATGACGGACAGGTAGGCGCTCACCGTGGTGGGGGCGCCTTGATAGGTGTCTGCTGTCCAAAGGTGGAAAGGAACCAGGCTTAGTTTGAAGGCCAGTCCGGAGAAAAAGAATACCAGTGCCAGTATTTGCAGTGGAGTTCCAACCAGTCTGGAAGGGATGTCGTCAAAGTACAGAGTGCCTGTCGTGCCATAGATCATAGAGATTCCATAGAGGAAAATACCGCTGGAGAACAGGGCTGATAAAATGAACTTGGCTCCGGCCTCGGCGCTGTGTCCTTTGTATTTGTCGAAGGTCACAAGGCAGGCCATAGGGACAGTTGCCAGTTCCAGTCCGAGAAAAAACAACAGGAAGTGGCCTGCGCTTATCATGAAAAACATACCCAGCAGAGTGCTGAGGGTGAGCAGATAAAATTCACCTTGTTTGTAGCGGGTGTCTTCGCGTTGTAGCCAAGTGTCGGCTTGCAGAAAGACCAGCAGGGTGCCCACGGTCAGGACGCTTTTCAGTACGGAGGCTATAGGGGTGGAATGATACATGCCACCAAATGCGATTACTTCTTCCGGCCATAGATTGGCCAATAATTGGAGAGCCAGCAGAATACATGCCATGGGGCGCAGTCTGTGGCGTTGCGGGGTCGGCAGGAACAAGTCCAACAGAAACATCAGAATGAAAACGGCTGTCAGGCTTAGCTCGGCATGCATGTGGAGTATTGCTATTAGGTCCATTATTACAAGATTGTTTAATTTTTGATTTTCGTTTTTCTTATTTCACTAAGTGGCTTATGATGGGTTCCACGCTGTGGCCGATCAGGTCGCTCATCCAAAAGGGAGCCAGTCCCAGACCGGCTACACAGGCGATGAGGCAGATAACGGCGACTCTTTCGTCCCAACTTGCATCCGTGAGTTTCAAATGTTCGGGATTCTTCACGTTGCCATACAAAATCCGGCCGACAACGCGCAGAATGTATACGGCCGTGACCACGATGCTGGTTGTAGCTACCAAAGTACATACGCGGTGAAAGGTGTCATTGTTTTGGAAAGATCCCACGAAAACAGTCATTTCGGCAATGAAACCGCTCAGGCCCGGAAGTCCCAGATTGGCCAGACCGGCAATGACATAACCCACTGCCAGAAACGGCATGATCTTCATCAAGCCTCCCATCAGCCGGACATCGCGGGTGTGGGTGCGGCCGTATATCATACCGATAAGGGCGAAAAACAGGGCGGTCATCAGCCCGTGACTCAGCATTTGCAGAATGGCTCCTGTACAACTGGTGCGTGTCATCATCAGTAAGGCAAAGAGCACCAGGCCGCAATGGGATACGGACGAATAGGCGTTAATGTATTTCAAGTCGGTCTGTACCACTGCGCTGAAGGCACCATAGACTACAGAGATGGTGGTTAGTATCAGAAATACATCTCCCCATACGGCTGCCCCTTCGGGCATCAGATACATGGCCACCCGGAAGCATCCGTAGCCACCCAGTTTCATCAATACTCCGGCATGAAGCATGGATACGGCGGTCGGTGCGGAAGCATGTCCGTCGGGGCTCCACATATGGAACGGGAACAAAGCACCCAATACTCCGAATCCAAGGAAGATAAGAGGGAAGAAGATGCGTTGCATTTCAAACGGTATGTGTCGTCTGGCGATTTCCAGCAGATTCATAGTCTCGCCGCCTGCTCCATAGAAAATGCCCAAAATGCCGATCAGTAAAAATGCCGATCCACCCATCAGCATCAGTGTGAGTTTCATGGCGGCATATTCCTTGCGGCCGCTTCCCCATATTCCTATTAGCAGGTACATCGGAATCAGGGCCACCTCGTAGAACATAAACATGGTGAACAAGTCCGTAGAAACAAAGAAGCCGAATACCCCCATGCTCAGCAGGGTGAACCACAGGAAATATTCTTTGGTCATCGGTTGTAACTTCCATGAGGCGAAGGTGCCGGTGAATACGATGATGGAACTTAGTAGCAACATGGCTACCGATATGCCATCTACTCCTGTGGAATAGCATATATGGAGCGGTGCGTACCAAACGGTACTGGCTGTGAAAAGCATCTCTTCTGTGGCACCGGCTTGTCGCAATCCTATATAGTGGGCAGTGAGGTAAACGGATAAGGCCAGCAATAAGGAGGCTCCGGTAACCATAACCCCACGAACTTGGTTGACACTGCGCGAAGCCCAAAGCCCCGCCAGCATCAACAAGGGGATGATGATAAATAAACTTAATATGTTCATCTTCTTGATTGTGAATAATTGAATGTTAGATATTTAAAAAGGTTCATACCAGCAAGAGCAGCGTTAATAACAGGGCACCGGCCAAAAACCAGATGCTGTATTGCTGTACATTCCCGCTTTGCATGTCGCGTATTTCATCGGAAGCGGCATGGGTACTCCAAGCCGTGAAGTTGAAAAACTGGTCAATGACGTGTCGGTCCCACCAGGCTATCGGTGTACTGATGCAGCGGAAAATAATTTTCTTAGTGACAAACAGCCATACCTCGTCCATATAGAAACGGTGGTAGGCGGCTGTGTGCATACGTTGGAAGGTACGTGCCAGCCGGTCGGCCACAGGCTGTTTTTTTCCGGCGTAGATCCATGTGGCCAGCGCAATGGAGACGATGGCGATCAGGATGCTTGTGATAGCCACTTGTTTGTCTAGCTGAATGGTATAGGATTGTCCGTCACTGCTGATCAGATGGCCGAACGGCATGAATCCGGCCACGCAAGTCACGGCTGCCAGAAACAGTAGCGGGAAAGTCATGCTCAGCGGAGCTTCATGGGGAGTGTGTGCGGTGTGTGTCCCCTCGTTTGCCGGAAGCTGCCTGTCGGGTTCAGCTCCCCAAAAGATGCCGTAGTAAAGGCGGAACATATAGAAAGCTGTTATGGCGGCTATTCCTGTCATGATCCAGCCCATGGCGGGGCTGAACCGGAAGCAGGCGGTCAGAATCTCATCTTTTGAGAAGAAGCCCGAGAACGGACAAATGCCCGAAATGGCCAGACAGGCAATCAGGAATGTCCAGTGAGTGACCGGCATGTATTTGCGGAGTCCGCCCATGGCACTCATCTCGTTGCTGTGTACGGCATGGATGATACATCCGGCTCCCAAAAACAACAATGCCTTGAACATGGCATGTGTGAACAGATGGAACAGGGATGCCATGTATCCTAGTCCCCCTTCATGGGGGTCTGTGGAAGTACATACGCCTAATGCAACCATCATGAATCCGATCTGTGAGATGGTGGAGAAGGCCAGCACCCGTTTGATGTCGCTTTGCACACAAGCCACACTGGCCGCATAGAATGCCGTGAACGCACCGATGTATGCTATCCAGTGTAATACTTCGGGGGCATAGCCGATAAACAGCGGGAACATGCGTGCCACCAGATAGACACCGGCTACCACCATGGTGGCGGCATGAATCAGCGCACTGACCGGAGTGGGACCTTCCATGGCATCGGGCAGCCAGATGTGTAGCGGAAACATGGCGCTTTTGCCGGCTCCGCCTATAAACATCAGTCCCAGTGCCAAGGCGGGCAAGGTGTTCGAAGCCAATTCTCCATGAGGACCAAAATTAGGAGTGAACCCGAAAGTTTGTCCGTAATAGCCATAAA
Source organism: uncultured Bacteroides sp. (assembly GCA_947173895.1). Lineage (GTDB taxonomy): Bacteria > Bacteroidota > Bacteroidia > Bacteroidales > Bacteroidaceae > Phocaeicola. The sequence goes on from CAMWGU010000009.1 coordinate 20,016, forward strand.
TCAGGATGCCGATCAGAAAGCCTAGGTCGGCGAAGCGGGTGACGATAAACGCTTTCTTGCTGGCCGCAATGGCTTCCTTCTTGGTGTAATAGAAACCGATGAGCAGGTAAGACGAAACGCCTACCAATTCCCAGAATACATACATCTGAAAAATATTGGTTGCCACTACAATACCCAGCATGGACATGGTGAACAGGCTAAGGAAGGCATAATAGCGTTGGAATCCTTTTTCGCCTTTCATATATCCGAACGAGTAGATATGTACCATCAAACTGACGGTGGAAATAACGACCAGCATCATGACCGAAATCGGATCGAGCATGATTCCCATGTCGATATGTAGCTGGGTGGTGAAAGGCAGCCATTCAAAATTATAGGGCATGAGCGTGGGAAAGACGCCTTCTGCCGTCCGTCCTCTCATGAAATACTGAAAAGCGGTGAGATAGGAAAGCAACGTCACTCCTGCCAGCGAAGCGGTGCCGATGGCTCCTGCCAGTCCGTTTTTCATGCGCATGTCTGCCAGTCCCAGTATCAGAAAACTGAGGAAGGGCAGGATTAAGATTAGTATTGTGTATTCCATTTTAATAATATGTTTTGTAGTCCGAAAAAGTATCTTCCGGTGTGTGTGGACCGGTTAGTTTTTCATTTCATTTAAGTTCTTCACCTGAATATTGCGTATGTTGCGATAGATGTTGATGATAATGGCAATAGCTACCGCTGTTTCGGCCGCGCTCACGCCGATGGCGAACAAGGCAAAAAAGAAACCTTCCAGTTCGTTGGGAAAGAGATATCGGTTGAATACGGCAAAGTTGATATCTACCGAATTCAGTATCAGTTCTACACTGATCAGCATGGCCAGCAGGTTTCGTCGGGTGAAGAAACCATAGATGCCTGCAAACATCATAAAGGTGGAGACCACCAGGTAATATTCCATGTGTACCATAATTCTATCTTTTTCTTGCAATTAAAATACCTCCTACGATGCAGGCCAGCAACAAGATGCTGATGACTTCAAAGGGAAGCACATATTGATATTTCTCCATTCCCATCAGGGTGTGTCCGATGGTGCGTACATCCAGTTCTCCATGGACGAAATGAGAGGGTAGGAACTGGTTCTTTAACATGACGAACAGGCAGATAACCAGGCCGGCCAAGGTAGAAACGGCTCCAGCTATCATCTTTCCGTTTTTCAGTTTTTCGGCCTTGTCTCCTTGTGAGGAGGTCAGCAGGATGCTGAATACATAAAGTACGGTGATACCACCGGCGTAAATCAGTAACTGGACGGCTCCCAGAAATGAGTAATTGAGCTGGAAGTAGATGCCTGCCGTGCCGAACAATACGAACAGCAGGTAAGTTGCCGCACGCAAGATACGCGAGGTTGTGACTGCCAGTACTGAACAAACAGCGATAAACAAGGCCAGTACAATGAATACAATTAGTTGTAATGTCATAATATCGTTTGTTTTTTTATTTTTTATTCAAGGTGAGAACCAGTTTGCTCCGGTCGAATACTGCATTTTCGAATTCGGTGTCAAACCGGATGGCATCGTGTGGGCATGCGTTTACGCAAAGCTGGCAGAACATGCAGGCTCCCAGGTCGTACTCATACTTCACCAATACTTTCTTCTTCTTGCCGGTCGCTTCGTCTGTCACCGATTCACCGGTCACAGTGATGGTTTGGTTAGGACAAGCCATTTGGCACAGCCCGCAGGCTATGCATCGGTTGTTTCCGTTCTCGTCAACCGGCATGACAAGCCGTCCGCGAAACTGGGGAGATATTTTCAATGTCGCGCGGTTTTCGGGATATTGTTCGGTCACCTTGGGGGTGAAGAACTCTCGCCCTGTCACTTTCATACCGGCTAGCAGCGTGCCTATGCCGTGAATTAATCCCCCTATGTATGAATATTTTTTATCTTTCATCAGAAGTGCAATTTAAATACAACAATAATCACCATCAACAACAGGTTGCATAGCCCTATCGGAACCAAGTACTTCCATTCCAAGGTTAGGATCTGGTCGATACGCAGACGAGGAAAAGTCCATTTGATCCACATCAGCAACCATACTACGAAAAAGGATTTTCCGAAAAACCATATTACTCCGGGAATGAAGTCCATGACGGCGTTGAACCCGTCTAGCCCGGGGATGTGCAACGGCATCCAGCCTCCCAGGAATATTGTTGCGGCTACCGCAGCAATGATGAACAGGTTCACGAATTCGGCCACATAAAACAATCCGAAGTGCATGCCCGAGTATTCGGTGTGGTAGCCGGCGGTCAGTTCACTTTCTGCTTCGGGCAGGTCGAACGGACCGCGGTTCACTTCCGCATTGCCCGCTATCAGGTAGATGATGAATGCGATGCATGCGGGAATGTGGCCTTTGAAAAGAAACCAGCCGTCGGCTTGTCTTTCCACAATTTCACTCAGTTGCATGGTGTCTGTCAGCACCACGATGGTGAGTATGCTCAAGCCTACCGACAATTCGTAACTGATCATTTGGGCTCCGCTTCGCATGGCCCCGATCAATGAGTATTTATTATTGGAACTCCATCCGGCCAGCAGGATGCCTACCACGCCGATGCTGGATGCCGCCATCAGAAAAAAGATGCCGACATTGAAGTCGAGCACTTCCATACCCTTGTTGAAAGGCAGACAGCTGAAAGCCATGATAGAGGCCAGGATGACGATATAGGGCGCCAGATTGTACAGGAACTTGTCGGCATGCCGGATGGTGATGATTTCTTTGATCAACATTTTGAATACATCGGCAAATACCTGTATGGTTCCCTGAGGTCCCACACGCATCGGCCCCAGTCGGCATTGGAAAGCGGCGCATACTTTGCGTTCCATAAAGATCATGAGGATGGCGATCATGGCGTATGCCAGCATGATGCATACGCCGATGGCCAGACATTCTATAAACACTGCTAGCCCTTCGGGCATCCATGAAATGAGCAGTGAGTGTACCCATTGGGTGACTATACTGAAATCGAACATAATATGTTATAATGTGTCAATCTGCTGATTTGCCGGTCGGCAAATATGTTATTCGTTAATTGGTTAATTCTCCGATCGCTCGATAAGCGATACATTCTTCCATTTCTCCGTTTGGGAGCCTCTTGTCAGCGGTCTATATCCGGAACTACATAGTCCACCGTTCCTCCGATGGCAATCAGGTCGGCTATCTTTGCGTTGCGGCATAAGGTTTCCATGGCCGATACTAGCGGTAGCCCGGTAGCCCTGAATTTCAGCCGGTATGGAAATTTCTCTCCACGGCTTTCCAGATAAACGCCAAATTCTCCTCTCGAACCTTCCACGGCGGTGTAATAATTCCCTTCGGGCACACGGATAATCGGTTTCATCTTCTCCTGATAGTTTCCTTCAGGGATATTGTCTATCAGTTGCTCGATGATGTTCATGCTCTCCACTATTTCTTCCATGCGGACCATGTAGCGTGCAAAACAGTCGCCTTCCGAACGGGTGATTTCCTTGAATTCCACTTTGCCATACATGGCGTATGGATGCCGTTTGCGCACGTCGCATGCCCAGCCGCTGGCTCGTCCCGTACCTCCTGTAGCTCCGAAGGAGATAGCATCTTCGCGCCTCAGGATTCCCACACCTTGCAACCGTTCGCGGGCAATGATGTTTCCGGTAAACACTTCGTGGTATTCTTTCAGAACCGGCCGCAGGTAAGCGATGAATTCTTTCACATTCCGTACAAAGTCTGGTGCGATGTCCGTTTGTACCCCTCCGATGGTGTTGTAGTTTTGTATCAGGCGTCCCCCGGTGGTGGCTTCGAAGATATCCAGAATCTTCTCGCGGTCGCGGAATCCGTAGAAAAAGGCGGTCAGGGCGCCCATATCCATGCAGAGACAGGAGAAAAAAAGCAGATGAGAGTCTATGCGCTGCAATTCGTCCATAATGGTACGGATGTATTGCACCCGCTGGCTCACTTCCACTCCCATGGCCTGCTCGATACACATGCACAGCGCGTGCCGGTTCTGATGTGCGCCCAGATAGTCCAGGCGGTCGGTCAGTGCCAATGTCTGAGGGTAGGTGAGGCTTTCACACATTTTCTCTATTCCCCTGTGGATGTATCCGCAGTGTACGTCCAGCTTTTTGATAATCTCTCCTTCCAGCGACACGCGAAAACGGAGCACTCCATGGGTGGCCGGATGTTGCGGCCCTATATTAATAATGTATTCGTCCTCATCGAAAATGGTCTCGCGTTTTTCTATCACGCTTCCGTCTTTCTGTACCTCGATGTACTGTGTTGTGTCCACAGGTTCCTCGTTGGTCATACGAAGCGGGTTGAGGCTTTCATCGTAGTCTTTCCGCAAAGGATGTCCCACCCAGTCGTCGCGCAGAAACAAACGGCGCATGTCCGGATGGCCTACGAACCGGATGCCATAAAAGTCGTACACTTCGCGTTCGTTGAACTCGGCACCTTTCCATATATCGCTCACGGTGGGAAGTTCCGGTTTCTCGCGGTCGGTAGTTCGGGTGCATACCACTACGTTTTCCTGTGTGTCCGTATTCTCCAGATGATACACCACGCCCAGCCCTTCTTCGCCCCAGTCCATTCCGGTCAGGCTTCGTAAAAAATCCATGTGTTTGTCCTGCCGCCATCTCGTCATCTCCTCGTGTAGCCGTCCGGCAGGAATTTCTATTCTTTCACTCATGCTTGTTCGTTTTTTTGCGGTTCGCTCTCCTTGCGGTTCACTCCGCCAAAGAATTTTTCCAGTTTTACTTTACGTTGCAATTGTATCATGCCATACAGCAGGGCTTCCGGCCGCGGAGGACATCCGGGAATGTACACGTCGACCGGAAGAATCTTATCTACCCCGTTCAGCACATGATAGGATTTTTTAAAAGGTCCGCCACTGATGGCACATCCGCCTACTGCAATGACATATTTGGGATCGGCCATCTGGTCGTACAGACGTTTCAATACCGGCGCCATTTTGTGGGTGATGGTTCCTGCCACCATTATCATGTCGGCCTGTCGCGGACTGGCGCGGGCCACTTCGAACCCGAAACGGGCAAAATCGTACCGGGCGGCACCCACGGCCATGAATTCAATTCCACAGCAGCTGGTAGCAAAGGTAAGCGGCCACAAGGAGTTGCTGCGTCCCCAGTTGATAAGGTCGTCCAGACAGCCCACCAATACTTTGGTGCCGCCTTCGTTGAGCTGTTCGACCATGTGTTCCAAATATTCATTGTTCTTGAAGTCCTCGTATGGGATAGACTTGATGGTTGGTTTTTTCATTTCCATTCCAACGCTCCTTTCCTCCAGGCATAGGTCAGGCCTAGAACCAATATGATTAAAAAGAAAAGAATGCTGGCCAGCCCGTACACTCCCAGGTCTTGTACTACCACGGCCCACGGAAACAAGAAGACCGTTTCCACATCGAACATAAGGAAGAGGATGGCAAACAGGTAATAACCTGCCTTGAATTGCATCCACGACCGTCCCCGTGTGGGAATGCCACATTCGTAGGCTTCCCCTTTTTGTGGATTGTAAGAGCGGGGAGAAATGGCCCGGGCGATGCCTAAAGCCACGGCAACCAATGCAATGGCCGTCATGATAACGACGGCTAATAATGTAAAATACATATCTGAAATTTTTATTGATTAGACAAACAGATCCGATCCTTATAAAACGCTTGTTATAAGGAATTCCACTTGGCAGAATGCTAGAGGGTATAAAGTCAGATGACAATCCGCCGGAGCGCGTAGATATAGTAATCCACGGCGTCGGAATGGAGCGGGTAAGCAGCCGGATGAATAGTCCGGCTTGTTCGTTGCTGTCGTTTTTGTGATTCGCCTTGCGCTGTCAGTATGCGGACGATGCACTTGAACTTGGAGGTAGAAAGATTGTCGAAAGACAGCACCGTTTGCGGCATGTCGGCAAAACGATGGGTAAACAGAAAATTCATGGTCTTTTCGCAAGGATCCTGTTGCCGACGGTAGCTGGAAGTTGCGCAATGGGGATAGGAAAGAAGAGGAGTGTTGCTCTGGAGACTATCGTCTTGCTCTACTGTGAACATGAACAGCAGAAAGAACAAACCATACACCATATATCTTAGTATATTTCCCATCCGGTACTTTCATTAAAAATCGTGCAAAGATATGGAATATTTGATGAATAACTGTCTATTTTGTTTTTTTTAATAGAACTCCGCCTGTTGCGAACCTCGTTTTTTACGGTCGGTAAATGTTTTCGCTTCTTGGCGAATACTTGTCGTCATCCTATAGAATTCTTAAAACACCGACGGCGTTTTAGTGAACACCGGCAGTGTTCTTTAGAACGCCGCCGGAAATCATTAGAACACCGTCGGTGTTTTAAGAAGTAGGGCGGCTGTCAGCAAGTATTCATAAGGAAGCGAAGAAGTTTTCATGAGGCAGTATGATTCTTCTGCACTAAAACTTCTGTGTATAAAAACATGAGCAAGACGAATGATGCCTGTTTCTTTATTTATGGACACGAAACTAATGACATGGCTCTTTGCCCCTGATCAGTCATCACCTGTAACTTCTTGAAATATTAATGTTTCTTCCAAAAATCGGGTGTGAACAAGATAAGAACGGTAAATAATTCCAAGCGACCGATCAGCATAAGCAGTGCACTGAGCCATTTGGCTGCATCCGGCAATCCGCTCCATGAATGGGAGGGACCACATTCACCAATGCCCGGACCTACATTTCCCAAACTGGATATGGCTACACTGTATGCTTCTTCAAATCCTACTCCGAGTGTCATCAAAATAAGCCAACTGATGAAAACAATGGCTATATATAAAAAGGTGAAGGCCAGTATGGCTGATTTGGTGGTTGGCGAAATGACCTGTCGGTTGATACGTACCGGAAGTACGGCATTGGGATGAATGATATGCTTGAATTCATTTTTCATCACACGGCTCATGATGGCTATTCGGATGCACTTCATTCCTCCGGTAGTTGAGCCGGCACATGCACCGAAATACATAATGATACATACCAATACCCATAACACCGGGGGCCAGGTCATGTAATCGGAAGAACTGAAACCCGTAGTAGTCTGTATGGAGACCACTTGGAATATGGCTTTCCTGAAAGATTCCTCCAGACCGCTGGAGCCGTTCAAGAAAAGCGTCACGGCGATGAAAGCCGTAAAGAATCCCATTGTCCCCAAGTACCAGTGAAACTCCGTATCCTGAAACAAACGTTTGAAATTCCCTTTTAAGAACAACAGATATAACAAGGTGAAATTGATACCGCCCAAAAACATGAACAAGGTGATGACATATTCCAAGTAAGGAGAATGGAAGGCGGCAATACTGTTCTGTTTGGTCGAATATCCGCCGGTGGCGGCTGTAGTCAGTGAGTGACAAACGCTATCGAATACATTCATTCCGCCCAGTAGCAACAGAACGACTTCGGCAAGGGTCAGTCCTAAATAGATGCTCCAGATCCATTTGGCGGTGATTCCTATCCGGGGATGCACTTTGTCGTGAGTGGGGCCGGTGGCTTCTGCCGCAAACAGCTGTACACCGCCCATGCCAAAGATAGGCAGTACGGCAATGGTGAAGAAAATAATGCCTAATCCGCCAATCCATTGCGTCATGCTGCGCCAGAACAACAATCCGTGTGGCAGTGACTCGATGTTGTCTAAAATGCTGGCACCTGTAGTGGTGAATCCCGACATTGTCTCGAAAAAAGCATCAGTGATGCTGGGTACGTATCCGCTTAAATAGAAAGGTAGCATGCCAAACAGCGAGAAGAATATCCATGCAAATGAAACTACCACATATCCGTCGCGGCGGTTTAGCTTTTTTTCTGCGTTTTTAGCGAATAAAGATACAATGCCGCCTGCTCCGGCCGTGATGGCGGTCGAAATTAGGAAGGCGGGTATGTCAGGCTCGTTATAATATATAGCCAACAATGAACATAAAAAGAGAAAGCCCGTCTCGATAAAGAATAGCGAACTCATAATGCGGGCTATCATTTTTGTATTTATCATCAATTAAAAAATTTTTCTATCCTTTTAATCATCATGCCGAGGCAGAAAACCACAACATGATCATTAGGATGGATTATCGTATTACCTGTTACCAATATGCCTTCACCGTTGCGGATCAGTCCGCCAATGGTGGCTCCTTTGGGAAGTCCGGCATCTTTGACCGCACATTTGGTGATGCGGGAACCGTCTTTGACTATAAATTCTGCTACATCTGCATTCGAGAATGTCAGGCATTTGACATTGGATACATCAGCGTCAAGCATCATTTGGTAGATGTGGCTGGCGGCTATTTTCTTCTTGTTGATAACTGTACCAATATCCAGACTTTCCGCCATGCTGATATAATCAATGTTTTCTACTTCGGCTACTGTTTTGGTCACTCCCATACGTTTGGCTGCAAGACAGGCCAGTATATTGGTTTCAGAATTGTCTGTCAATGCAACGAAGGCTTCGGTATTTCTTATACCTTCTTCTATAAGCAAGTCCATGTCGCGGCCGTCTCCGTTGATAATCATGATTTTGTCGTCTACCAACTCTGTCAGCCGGTTGCATCGGTTGATATCATTTTCTATGATCTTGACTTGCATGTAGTCGGGGACATATTGTGTAGTGCGGACAGCTATGCGGCTGCCACCCATAATCATCACGTTGCGCACATCGGGGTAAGTCTCTTTTCCGGATATTTTCCGGATATAAGGGATATATTTTCGGGTTGTGGTAAAATAAACGATGTCATGAAGTTTGATGACATCATCTCCACGAGGAATGATGGTCTCATTTCCCCGTTTGATGGCTACGATATGGAATGGAATATTGCGTCCACCCAGTTCATGGAGAGGAACATTCAGAATTTCTGCTGTTTCACGCATCTTGGTTCCTATCAGTACCAGCGCACCACCGCAAAATTCCCACCATTGGCGTATCCAACTCATTTTTACGGCATCCACTATATCCTTGGCAGCCAGCATTTCCGGATAAATCAAGGAATGTACTCCTAATTGGGCAAAAAACTCTTTATGTTTAGGTAGCAGGTATTCGTAATTGTCAATACGGGCCACTGTCTTTTTGGCTCCCATGTTGGTTGCCAGCATGCAGGCGGTCATATTCCGGCTTTCTTCCGGCATGACCCCGATAAATAAATCGGCACCTGCCACTCCTGCATTTTTAAGGCCGGAAATTGAAGTGGGAGACGCATTGACTGTCATTAGGTCGAAGTTGGAGTCGAGTTTGCTCAATTTTTCTTCGTTCTCATCCATTAAAATGATGTCCTGCTTTTCATCCGATAATAATTTCGCCAGATGGGTGCCTACTGCTCCCGCTCCTGCAATAATAATTTTCATTGTTTTGTCTCTCTTAGAATGATGTCAATATTTTGTAAATGCCTTCTTCGTCCATGCCGCAAATGTGATATAGCTCTTTCACCGATCCGTGTTGGACGAATTGGTCGGGGAGACCGATTCGTTTCACCTGTGGATCATATCCGTTATCTGCCATGAACTCCAGTATGGCACTTCCCATTCCGCCTATTAACGCACCGTCCTCGATGGTGACTACTTGCTTGAAATATTTTCCGATTTCGTGCAACATGCCTTCGTCCAGTGGCTTAAGGAAGCGCAGGTCATAGTGTGCAATGCTCTTTCCCGTTTCCTGTTCGGCATGGAGGATAGCTTTTTCCGCTTGAATGCCGATAGGACCTAATGTAATCACTGCTATGTCTTTCCCTTCTTTTAGTTTTCTACCTTTTCCTACCTCGATTTTTTTCATGGGGCATTTCCAGTCTACGAGCGATCCCCTGCCGCGTGGATAGCGTATGACGAACGGTCCTTGGTCAGGCAGTTGGGCGGTGTACATCAAACAGCGTAACTCGTGTTCGTCATAAGGGGCGGACACTGTCAGATTGGGAATGGGGCGCATGTACGCCAAGTCGAAGGCTCCGTGATGGGTGGGTCCGTCCTCGCCTACTAACCCGGCTCGGTCCAGACACAATACGACATTCAACTTTTGTATGGCAATATCGTGAATCACATTGTCGTAAGCACGCTGCATGAATGAAGAATAGATGTTGCAGAAAGGCAACAATCCGTCTTTGGCCATTCCTCCGGAAAAGGTGACGGCATGGCCTTCGGCAATACCTACATCAAAAGCTCTTTCGGGCATGGCTTTCATCAATATGTTCATTGAGCATCCCGATGGCATGGCGGGAGTGACCCCTACAATCTTGTGGTTGATTTGGGCTAGTTCCAATAATGTATTTCCGAAGACATCTTGAAATAAAGGAGGGAGTCCTTCGGTATCGGCCACAATCCGTTCACCGGTCTCTTTGTCGAATATTCCCGGAGCATGCCAGATGGTGGCGGCTTTTTCTGCCGGACCAAATCCTTTTCCTTTGGTTGTATGTATATGGAGCAATTTGGGACCCTGCATGTCTTTGATCTCTTTCAGCACATGAACCAAATTGTTTATATCGTGTCCGTCTACCGGTCCGAAATAACGGATATTCATACCTTCGAATACGTTTTGTTGTTGCACCAGCATGGATTTCAGGCTGTTGTTGAATCGTATCAGGCTTTTCCGGCGTTCTTCATTCAAGATTCCCCATTTATGGAACATTTTTGATAACTTATAGCGGATCCGGTTATACCCTTCGGACATTTGCAGATTCAGCAGATATTGTTTCATGCCTCCCACACTACGGTCTATAGCCATATTGTTGTCATTCAAGATAATCAACAGGTTGTTTGGAGTGGTCGAAGCATTATTCAGCCCTTCGAATGCCAATCCGCCACTCATGGATCCATCGCCGATTACAGCCACAACATGACGGTTGTTTTCTCCGTGTTTTTTGGCTGCCACAGCCATTCCCAATGCAGCAGATATGGAATTGGATGCATGTCCACACGTGAAGGTGTCATATTCACTTTCAGATGGGGAAGGAAAAGGACGTATGCCGTTCAACTTGCGGTTGGTACAGAATGCATCCCGGCGGCTGGTCAGAATTTTATGCCCGTATGCTTGATGTCCTACGTCCCATACGATACGATCATAGGGGGTATTGAATATGTAATGCAGGGCTACTGTAAGTTCCACTACTCCCAAACTGGAACCGAAATGCCCTGGGTTGCGTGAGAGCTCATCTATAATCTTTTGCCTTAGCTCTTTGCACACTTCGGGTAGTTTGTCCGCGCTCAGGCGGCGCAAATCATCCGGAGTATTTATGCTTTGCAGTAAGTGATATAAGTTGTTCTGTTCCATTCCTAATGATAAATATCACGCAAAAGTAGCATAAATATGTGTATAATGACTACATTTGCCCTTAAATTTTAAAGCTCTTCTAAATTGTATGAACTTCAGAACGCAAGTTGAATTACCTAAAAAGGAAGCAGAAATCCGACATTCGGACCGAATCATGCTATTTGGTTCTTGTTTTGCGGAAAACATCGGAAATTTGTTGCTGGAAAATAAGTTTCGTTGCGATGTGAATCCTTTTGGCATTCTCTATAATCCTTTGTCGGTTGTTGAGGCTCTTTGGCAGATACTATCCCGGAAGGTATATACGGAGAAAGATTTGTTTTGTGCTGGTGGTATTTGGCATAGTTGGATGCATCATAGTGTTTTTTCCGACAACACGGCATCTGCTTGTCTGGTTTCTATAAATAAGCGGTTGGCACAGGCAGCTACCGAACTCCCTGAATTGGACTGGCTGGTTATCACTTGGGGAACAGCCTTTGCCTACCGGCTGGAAGGAAATCATAGGGTGGTGGGCAATTGCCACAAACAGCCGGAGAGTCTTTTTGTCCGGAAACTTCTTACGATAAGAGAAATTGTAACAGAATGGAACTGTGTGTTGACTGAATTGAGAAAAATAAATCCTTCTTTGAAGATTCTTTTCACGGTCAGTCCTATCCGGCATATCAAGGATGGTATGCATGGCAACCAGATCAGTAAATCTACACTGCTTGTAGCAGCCGAAGAAATATGCCAAAGCTGGTCGGATTGTTATTATTTTCCTTCGTATGAAATTATGATGGATGAATTGCGAGATTATCGCTTTTATGCAGACGATATGTTGCATCCGTCTTCATTAGCTGTTTCTTATCTGTGGGAATGTTTTTCGGAATGTTATTTCAGTAAAGATACGGAACGGATTATGAAGGAATGGGAGGAAATCAGGAAAGCGGTCAATCATAAACCTTTCCATGCACAATCTGAAGCATATCGCAAATTTTTAACTCAAATAGTGTTAAAGATAGAGCGATTTAAAGAAAACTTCCCGTATTTTGACCTGCAAAAAGAATTAGAACAATGTCAAGCTCGATTGAAAATATAGAAAAAGTCTTGGGAGCAAAGCGGTTGGGAGACCGTAGCGCACAGATTGATTGGATATTAACGGATAGTCGTTCATTGTGCTTTCCGGAAGAAACTTTGTTTTTCGCATTAAAGACCAAACGAAATGACGGGCATAAATACCTTTCGGAACTATATGAACGCGGAGTGCGTAATTTTGTGGTGGCCGAACTGCCAGCTGATTTGCATTCGTTTCAAGATGCGAATTTCTTGCAATTGGCAAATCCTTTGAAGGGATTGCAAAAATTGGCGGAAAAACATCGGGGGCAGTTTCAAGTTCCGGTCATAGGAATTACGGGAAGTAATGGTAAGACGATTGTGAAGGAATGGTTGTACCAGTTGCTCAGTCCGGATCGTGTGGTGACTCGTTCGCCACGTAGCTATAATTCGCAGATAGGAGTACCTCTTTCGGTATGGTTGATGAATGAGCATACCGAACTGGCTATTTTTGAGGCAGGCATTTCCGAAATGGGAGAGATGGAGGCATTGCAATCCATTATTCGGCCAACGGTGGGCATTCTGACCAATATCGGCGGTGCACATCAAGAGAACTTTTTTTCTTTGCAGGATAAATGTATGGAAAAACTGGCTTTGTTCAAAGATTGTGATGTAATCATTTACGATGGAGACAATGAACTGATCAGTTCGTGTGTGGCAAAATCGCTTTTTACTTCACGTGAGATTGCTTGGTCAAAGAAGGACAACGAGCGTCCGTTGTTTATTGACTCCATTCGGAAAGGAGAACATACAACCATCATCAAATACCGTTACTTGGGCATGCCGAATGAATTTTGCATTCCTTTTATAGACGATGCTTCCATCGAGAACTCATTGCATTGTTTGGCTGTAGCTTTGTATATGATGGTTCCTCCCGAGCAAATCACCAAGCGTATGGCGCATTTAGAACAAATAGCTATGCGTTTGGAAGTGAAAGAAGGAAAGAATGGTTGTGTACTGATCAATGATAGTTATAACTCGGATCTGGCTTCTTTGGATATAGCTCTCGACTTTATGTCGCGTCGTTCGGACGATAAGGGCAAAAAGCGTACCCTCATCCTTTCGGACATGCTGGAAACTGGTCAGAGTAGCAAATTGCTTTACCGGCAGGTGGCCGGGCTGGTGCATAGCCGGGGAGTGGAGAAAATTATCGGAGTGGGTGAGGATATGCGGAATGCTGCTTCGCGTTTTGAAGTGGAGAAGTATTTCTTTCATACCACGGAAGAATTGTTGGAGTCGGATTTGTTGTCCGGATTGCGTAATGAGGTGATTCTGATAAAAGGCTCACGGGCATTCCGGTTCGATCAGATTTCGGATCGATTGGAATTGAAGGTGCATGAGACCATTTTGGAAATCAATCTTAATGCGTTGGTTGATAATTTGAACTATTATCGCAGCAAACTGAAACCGGATACCAAAATGGTGTGTATGGTGAAAGCTTCGGCATACGGTGCCGGATCTTATGAGATTGCCAAAACACTACAAGATCACCGTGTGGATTATCTGGCGGTAGCTGTAGCCGATGAAGGATCGGATTTGCGGAAAGCCGGAATCACCAGTTCCATTATGATTATGAATCCGGAATTAACGGCGTTCAAGACGATGTTCGACTATAAACTGGAACCCGAAGTCTATAGTTTCCATTTATTGAATGAGTTGATTAAGGCAGCCGAGAAAGAAGGGGTGACAAATTTCCCTATTCATATTAAATTGGATACGGGCATGCATCGTCTGGGGTTTGCACCAAAGGAGATACCGGCGCTGATAGAGCGGCTGAAAAAACAGACTGCTGTCATTCCCCGTTCTGTATTTTCTCATCTGGTGGGTAGCGATGGAGCGCAGTTCGATTCGTTTACCCGTAGACAGATAGAGATGTTTGAGTCAGCTTCCAAATGTTTGCAGGAAGCATTCCAACATAAGATTTTGCGGCATATCTGCAATACAGCCGGGATAGAACGCTATCCGGGAGCTCAGTTTGATATGGTGCGTTTGGGAATCGGCCTTTATGGTATCGATCCGTTTACCAATAAGATGCTCCATAATGTCAGCACATTAAAAACGACCATTCTTCAGATTCATGAGGTGCCGAAAGAGGAAACGGTGGGCTATAGCCGTAAAGGACATTTGGAGAGAGATTCTCGCATAGCTGCTATTCCTATCGGTTATGCCGACGGACTGAACCGACGCTTGGGAAATGGACATGCCTACTGTTTGGTGAATGGGCGGAAAGCACCCTATGTAGGGAATATCTGTATGGACGTGTGTATGATAGATGTAACAGATATTGATTGTAAAGAGGGGGATAAGGTAGTGATCTTTGGCGAGAAGTTGCCTGTTACCATTCTTTCGGATATTTTAGGTACGATTCCCTACGAGATATTGACCAGTGTTTCCAATAGGGTGAAACGGATTTATTATCAGGATTAGTGTCTAGTGTCCTCCGGGGGATGGCCCGGCAAAGCGGCATTAGTAGGCTTGTTTGCTGTACAAGCTTGGCCTGTTCACTGATCTGTGTGCCGTAACGGATCTCGTCTTGTCGTAAAACACGTACGTATGTGTAGACCTACACCTAACGTATAGGCTTACACGTACGTGCAAAGGACATCATCCCCTCATCAGGTTGCTTCTTTCCCTTTTCCTTTCATCCTTTCATTTTTAGTAAAACCTTCTGTTCGTCAGTATGTTAAAAAATGACAGGATATCCCCTCACGATCCTTTCAGCCACACAGCATGAGTCCTTTCACATCTGTCTTCAGCGGTGTCGGCCATGGTTACTCCCTTCACCGGAAATGATGTTACTTGTGGGTGATTTGGTTATATATTTCTTTGGCGGTTTCTATGGCATCGCCTTCCGACTGTGACGGGTACGGATGGTGTTTCAAGGTCCATGGCTCCTCGATGGCATAGAAGTCTATTTTCTGTTCTGGTGCCCCGTTCAGTTGCTCCTTTTGCCGGTCAATCCATGTCTTCCAGCGGTTGTAATAGAAGTCTTTCAACAGGCCGCTCCATTCTTTGTGGGCATAGTCGCGCAAGCCGCCTTGGTCGGCTGCCGTGCGGTTTCCCCAAGTGGTGATTTGTACGCGGGCATTCCATTCGTACAGGTCTTTTTCTTCGGGTGTGTTGCCCAGGCGGCGTGCCTTTTCAATCCATGTGCCCACTTTGAATTCCGGGCGTGTTGCCAGAAGTTTGTCTTGCAGCAGAATCAGTTCGAGGAAGCGTGTGGAAGCGGCATCAAACAAGTCTCTTTCGCCGGCTTTATAGGCGTTGGTCATGATGGGATAGACCAACCGTCCTTTTTCGGCCACGGCCTGCCGCACAATGTCTATCAGGTCGTATTCAAAATTATTGTTCCCTTTGAAGCGGTCGGCAGTCGACAGCAGGATGCCTGCCGCACGGATGACGTCCTCCGGGTGGTAGTAAGGTTGCATCTCGCTCCAGCTGGATGCCTGATATACATCATGGTGCGGGCGTGCACAGAACACAGACTCGTGGGTACCCTGCTGGGTGCTTTGCGGCGGACAGTTGTAGATGGTGTTGCTCAGTAGCAGCCACGCTTCTTCGATGGCAGGGTCGGTCTGCCCGTAGCGTGCCTTGAGGTATGCTTTCAACCATTGGTCCTTGTCGAAGGGCTCGTGACGCCAGGGAAGTTCGCACAACAGTTCATACATCACAGGGTTGTTTTCCGTTCCTTCCATGGTCATGCCTACTCCCTTCATTGTTTGGCTGAAAGGCGAGGACTGGGCTTTGTAGAATTCGTCGATGACATGCTTCATTTTGCCATGCAGTCCTACGTTGCCGCCGTAATTCAGCAGCATGCAATACAGCCAGTCGTGTTGGCCGAAACCTTCCTTGCGGTGCCAGGTCGATTCGGGATCTCCCCATTGTGGGCGGCTTTCGGCAAACAGGTCGAGTGCTATCAGGTCGCCTGCCGGTAGGTTTTCTATCATTTGCTTGCGTGGATTTGCCTGCCAGGCTTGGACCACCCATACGGCTTTGGGGTTGGCTTTCTTCATGGCTTGCCAAATGGCTTGTCCGGCGGCGTTTAAATCTACGCCTGCCACGTTTCCTCCTTCGTGAAAGGGGTCCATGCTGTAGAAGTCGGCTTTGCCGTAAAGGCGTTCCATTTCCTTATAATAAAGGTCGGCTATTTCATGAAAACGCGGGTCGGTGGGTTGCAGGAAGGCGGGTCGGCGGTATCCGCACCATAGTCCCGGGTCGGATACATTCAGCCCCAGCCGTTGTTTGGCATTGTGGGGAACCATACCCGAATAACCCGGCAACACGGGATGGATGCCATATTCACGCATTCGTTTCAATATCTGTTTTTGCAGTGTTGCACGTTGTTTGTACCAGCTGTCGGGATTCGGTCCGCCCCATCCTTCCAGGTTGTTCATCAGCCACCATCCTTGGAAAGCCGGGCCGGCGATGAATTCATTGATTTCGTCTTTGCTGTATCCCAGTTTTTCCAACAGGTTGTACCACACTACGTCGATGCCTACCATGGCGAGCGGAAGATTGATGCCGTGAAGGGCCATCCAGTCTATTTCCTTCTCCCAGCGATTCCAGTCCCAAAACGCCATGGTGTAGGAGAATGTGCAATAGTTGAAATCATATCGGTAGGTCAGAGGAGTTTCGTGACGTTCTTTCCTAGCAACGGGAGGAAGAATGTCCGGTAGCCGGACAGTCATGCCATTCCACGAAAGATGGATGCCGGCATGATATTTCAGATACCAGTTTACGCCGGTGGCAATGCTGACGGGATTGTTGCCACGGATGACAACCTTGTTGCCTCTTTGATCCAACTCGAAGAAGTCGGTGTCTGATTTCACTTGTTCGATGATGAATTTACGCGAAGCGCCTTTGTCGATACGTTCCAGCAGGCCTTGTACCGGCGATGCGGCACGGGCTACGGCACACAGGCAAATCATACAGAGAATGCAGAGTCTTTTCATGTTTACAGAGGATTAGTGGGTTAATAATGGACTTGATATATGTTTTTTCCGAAGGCCCATTCCAGACATCCGGGTTTCAATTGCTTGGTTTGTCCGTTGAAGCGGACAGAAAAAGCGTTGCGCAAGTTGCAGTGCAAGTTGGTGATTTGTTTCTCGGTGGCTTTCACCGTGAGTTGGTTGCCCTGACGTGTCACTTGGCAGTTGTAGCCGAGTATTTCGCCGTTTTCCCGCTCGATGATGAAGGCGTTGGTCAGCATGGTTTCGCCGATGCACTTGAAGAGTTCATGCACATCGTTATCCTGGGTATTGATGGTTTGCCAATCGCTGATCATGTTGACATATTGTTCGCCAATGACAAATTCGCGTGTGTCGTACAGTTCGGGATGGGGATTGCCGAAACTGAGCGAGTCGGCGGTGACATGGGTGTCGGCACTGCATGCTTGTTTCACCCTCAGGTAAGGGTCTACCACGAAGGCCCAGCGAAGGTCTCCCGTGTGGTAGTCGATGAGGTGTGAGAAAGCTCCCATGGCGTTATAGGTTTCCCGAAGCCATTGTTCGTTGCCTGTCAGCAAGTAAGCATAGTAAGTGGCGTATGCGCGCCAGCCGCTCCATCCGTGAGGAGAGTTGAACATGTTGGGAAGCATCTGTACGTCGTATTGTGCTTCCCAATATCGCATGGTTCCGCCACGTCGGCGTGCGTCGGGGACACGGAGCTGGGTCAGGCAGGCGTGGCTGTCCAGAATCTGCAACATGGCGTCGGTGTAATGGCGTCGTTCTTTTTCGTCTTTCTGCATCAAGGCGAGCATGCCGATCTGTAAGGCCGAACAAGAGATCATGCCATCTTCGAAGGTCAGTTCTCCTTCTGTCTCAAAATTGCCTTGCGATGCCACCAGCTGGTCGATGGCCCGTTTGGCGGAGGCATAATGGCGGTTGGCCGGCTCCTTCCATTCCGGATTGGTCTTGCTTAGTTCATATTCTGTCAAGGTCAGTTCCAGTATGCTTTTGGCCACATAGATGACGCTGGTGTACACGGTGTTATGGTTTACGTAGGCACCGTCCTCTCGTTGCCAGGTATTCATCAGCCAGTCTGCCAGTCGGGAAGCTTTCTTTAGGTCTTCTATGTCGCCGTAGGCTTCGTATTTGTCTACCAGCATGCCGATGGTTCCCGAGGTGTTCTGTATGCGTGAACCATAGTATAGAGGTTGCATCTGTTGTGTGTCGTGCAACAGTGCGAATAGGTAGTCGAAGCGGGTGCGCAGGGCCTCGTCCGGTTGTTTGCACGGGAAATACTTGGCTGCGATGAACGAAGAGTGGAAACCATACCAGCTTTCGATGTGCGAGGTGGCTTTTTGATGGTATTTCAAGGCTCCTTGGCGGGCTTGTTCCAATGTCTGTTGCCAAGAGGCATGGGCCGACAAGATGCCCAGTGTCTGTTTGTCGCCGTCGGTTGCTTTTACCGTGTAGAGCCCTGTGGCAGGCAGCAGGCATGACACTTCTTTCCGGTTTCCGCCTGCCTTGGTGGTGACTGTGGTTTTCAGGGGAGTACCTCGGTCGTCGGTTATTTCGATGGCGGGCGAGTTTCCTATGACTTCGAAAACAGCAGTTTCGTTAGGACGGAACGTGGTGTGTGGCATGCGTAGCATGGGGATGTCCGCTACTTTGTGAAGGGTTTCCTCAAATTGTTCCGGTGCGGAGATATGAGCCAAAGCCACGATCCAGGTCTTGCTTTCTCCCTGTCCTAGGGTCCAAAGATTCTGCGGACAATGAGAAGGAAGTGGCAGGGCATTCATCAGGTCGAGGTTGAGCGATTCGATGCGGTGTCCCATGAACCAATGGGGAGCCGGATCCTGATAGCCCAGGTTGTAATCTACGCTCCACGAGGCTACGGGCTGTGGAGAAACGAGGCCCAGTGTGTGTCCGGCAGGAGTTTGCAAGTAGCCGTAGAAGTGGGTCGGTTCGTTCATCATCAGTGTGGGAAAGTATTTGCCGAACCAGTCGGGATACTTATCCATGTAGGTATCTATGCCCAGCCGGATGCCTGCCTTGACGGGTTGGAAGGGAACAACGCCTTTGTTCTCCAAGGTGATTTCCATGGCGGGTTGCCCGTGCCATTCCTTGTAGGTGAGCCGGCATTCCACTTGGTTGATGGTGGCGCGAAACGAACGGTAACCGTCGGGAATCCATGTGGCGCAAAGATTGTCTCCCCCCATGTTGGCATAGAAGGTGGGACCGGCGTTGCTTTCCTGATGGAAGAACGGGATAGTGTCGTTGTGTCGGTTATTCTTGAAAATGAGTTGTTCCAATGTGCCTTTGGCCGAAATGCGGCCTTCCCAGTCGCGGTGTTTCCAAAGGGTGGTTTGTGCTGTCATACCGATCTGAAAAGACAAGAACAAGATGACGGGCACGATTCTTTTTGCAATGAGTTTGAATGTGTTTTTGGTTGTCATTAATCTCTTTTTATTAGATTTTTATATAAATGTTCTTTTTGTACAGAATAGCTCCGATTATCCATACGACAATGACGAAGAGCAGGGCGTAGAGCAGAGAGGTGAAAGCGTTGTCGCCCATCCATCCCGATAAGCCGGAGTAGACTATATGGTGCAGGCTGTTCCCTTGCAGCGGAAAACTGTCGGCCCAGATGTAGAGCAATTCGCTAAACACATAGCAGAACAAGGGATTGACACCAAATACGGTAAGGAACCTTACCCGGCGCCATTGACGTGTCACATCGATGTACCACGAGAAGATACCTAGCAGCAGGGCGGAGAATCCGCAAGTGACCATGACAAAGGTGGGCGACCATACTTTCTTATTGAGCGGGCAGAAGTCTTGAAGCAGGAATCCTATCAGCAACAGCATGGAGCCATAGAGGAACAGGCGGGTCGGCTTGTCTTTCAGTTCGGGAGTCTCTATGCATATCTTGCCGAAGCAGAATCCGATGAGGACATGGGCTACCGAAGGGAGAGTGCTCAATACTCCTTCGGGGTCTATGCCTTGGTCGTTGTACATGTGCGGCAGGCCCAGCACCCATTGATCCACCTGCGAAAGCAGATTCTCGGGCCCGTAGGTGAATCCGTTGCCCGAC
The DNA here is from genome assembly GCA_947173895.1 of uncultured Bacteroides sp. Taxonomy (GTDB): domain Bacteria; phylum Bacteroidota; class Bacteroidia; order Bacteroidales; family Bacteroidaceae; genus Phocaeicola. The sequence goes on from CAMWGU010000009.1 coordinate 40,395, forward strand.
AACAGGATAGCATAGTATGCCGCCAGGATGCCCACCGTCACATAAGGGAGGTAACGATGGCGGATTGTGGTGACCAGCAGCGAGCCTGCCAGATAGCAGAGGGCGAGGCGTTGCAGCACGCCCAGAGTGCGTACATGGGCCAGCGAGGCCCAAGCCGCCGGCCAAGGACTTTCTACAGAGTCGGGATGCAGGTATGCATAGCGTAGGGTGCCCAAGAAAGTGGCTGTGCCGTAAATTAATGTGCCACAGAGGAAGATGACCACTGTGCGCCGCACCATCTTCAGCAGCAAGGTCTGGTTCAGGCCGAAAGAATATTTCTTCAGTGAGATATACATGGATATTCCCATCATGAACATAAACAGCGGGAATATGACGTCTGCCATGGTCAGGCCGTTCCAACGGGCATGTGCCAAAGGTGGATAGACATGACTCCATGTGCCGGCGCTGTTTACCAGTATCATGCCGGCAATGGTGAGTCCGCGTAGTGCATCGAGTGATAATAAACGTTGTTTCATCGCTATAGATTATGATTAATATTAATGTGCGATAAAGATATAAATAAAAGGGCTGACAATAAAGAAAACTATCGGGAAAAAGGCGTTTTTCTTGATTTTGCAGGTTGGTATCCGGCGTTTTGAACTGTTGAAAAGCAGTTGAGGGACTTCCTCACGGAACTCCCTCAACTTAGTGTAGAAGTTTCAGCTTTTTTATGGTCTGAACTTTGTTTGTAGAAGTTTTCTTTTTTTTATATTGTTTCTATGATTGTCTCTTTTGTCGGGCGGTGTCCCGTTTCGCTTCCCGTTCCGTCCGTTGTGCCGCCTTCCGGTTCGGATACGGGTTCGGGCAGTTTTTCCCTTCCGTAGAATCCTGGCGCAGGTTCGTAAATGGGATTATGCGGAATGGAAATGTTGCGCAGCTTTCCTTCCTTGGCCAAGCGGGCCATGTGTCGTCCTGCTGTGGCGCGTTTCATCATGCACAACTGTTCAAGCACACGCCGTGTCAGCACGTTGTTTGTCCGGAAATACTCCGTCAGTAGCAGGTCTATCTGTTCTTCAGTCAGCGACGCGGAATGGGGCTTATACTTCGAACGCTCGGTTTTGGTGGCCGAAAGCTCTTTCTTCAGATATTTGTCGGCACGGAATGTTACCGATTTGAATTTTACTTTGTTGGCCCGTGTCTTCTGAGGCGAATGTGTCTCAGGGCAGGCGAGCGATATATGGAAATAGCCTATGCCTTCCAGATGCACCCGTGCGCCGTCTTTCAGGTGATAGACCAGTTTCTCGCTCAGCGAGATGAGAGTCGCCTTGATGTCGGCTATGGTGAGCGACGAGCTGTGGTGTATTTCTCGTGCCAGATGGTCGGTGTCAATGCGTTGCCAGTTCACTACACGGGCATGATAGTGCTTCTTGTCCGTTCCTATGGTATGGGGCGATTCGTAAAATTCAAATTTAATAGCCATGTGCTTTCTTTTTTTGTCAGCTTGTTTATCCTCTCTGATGCCGAAGAGTTTGCTTTTTCTTTCTGTTCATTTTGTCGTATCACCATAATGATGCAAATTTATCACCCATATGATGAATCAGTATCACTATGGTGATGCGGTTTTATCACTTAGGTGATACGACTGATTTGACGGTGCAAATGTATGAAATCTTTCGGAGAAAAACGAATGTTTAGCCGGAAAAGTGAGTTTGTTTCGGCTTTTATTTCTTTTGGGGGACGCTGTGGGGCAGGTGGGGAAAAAAGGGTTGTTGCTTGTCGGACGCTGTAGGGAAAAGATAAATTGTGTATCTTTACGGCATGAATGAGGAAATAGCAGCATATTACGACGAATTATACAGGCTTTGCATGGATACCGACCGGCCTTTGGAACGCCGTTACAGGCAGTTGCGCGAGTCGTTGGAGCGCGTGGTGCGCGAACGGATGCAGGGCAACAGCTTGCAGGCCACCGACCTGGCCGCCCGCATCAATTATGTGGCCACCCAGTATGCATTGGATATAGCGGAACGAAACGGGTTGCATACCTTCCGCCTGACTTCCAATGCCGTTCTTAACCATCGTAAACCGGCCGTAAAGGAGGAGTTCATGCGCGATGTGCATGCAGTGGCTTGCGCCTACCGGAAGTTGTTTGGCAGAGAGATTCCGTTGGAATTGCGCCCGCTCCTTCCCCAGCAGGAGGCGGCATCGTGGGGAAAGAGGGAAACGGCGGGGCATGTGCGCCGCATGCGTGTGTGCTTTGATTATGCCGATGACACCTATCTGTATGTGCATCCGGTGGATGTGACCACCGACGAGCCGGTGAGGGTAGCCTACGGCATACCCGGAAGGAACGATGAGTTTAAGGAGACGGTAAAGGAATTATGGCGCCATGCCCAGCTGAATCTGCTGGATGTGTCGATAGACAAGGAGGGCGTTTATGTTCCTTCCTTTTTGGTGCTGGAGCCGGACTACCTGATAGACATTAGTTCGCTGGCGGAGTGTTACAAGGACTATGGCAGTCATCCGGCCAATTATTTCCTGAGCCGTTTGGTTCCGATAGACAATGCCCGCCCGTTGCTGTTGGGAAACATAGCCAACCTGTTTCTGGACGAGTGGATTCATGCGGGCGACGAGGAACCCGATTACATAGCTTGCATGAAGAAGGCGTTCCGACAGTATCCCATCGAGTTGGCGGCTTGTGTCGAGCTGCGCGATCCGGCCCGTGAGAAGGAATTTGCCAAGGACTGCCGGATGCACTTTGAACACATACGCGATGTGGTGCAGCACACTTTTCTGGAGCCGGGATATAATCTGGACAAGAAGGATGCTGTGTTGGAACCGTCTTATATTTGTGAGGCGTTGGGCATTCAGGGGCGTCTGGACTATATGCAGCAGGATATGAGCAGCTTTATCGAAATGAAATCGGGGAAGGCCGACGAGTATTCCATGAGGGGAAAGGTGGAACCCAAGGAGAACAACCGGGTGCAGATGTTGCTGTATATGGCGGTGCTGGAATACAGCATGGGGCAAGACCGGCGGCGCATGCACCCTTATCTGCTTTATACCCGTTATCCTTTGTTGTATCCGGCTCAGGCATCGTGGGCCCAGGTGAGGCGTGTCATCAATCTGCGAAACCGCATTGTGGCTGCCGAGTATGGGGTTCAGTTGCATAATCGTCCCGATTTTACGTGCGACCTGTTGGGACAAATCTGTCCGGAAGTTATGAACGAACGTAAGTTGCGTTCCAACTTTTGGGAGCAATATCTGAAGCCTTCCATTGTGGGTTTTCGCGAGAAACTGGCGGCGCTGTCGCCTTTGGAGCGGACTTATTTCTATACGCTTTATAATTTCATCACCAAGGAGCTTTACACTTCCAAGTCGGGCGATGTGGATTACGAGGGACGTGCGGGTGCTTCGGCCTTGTGGCTTAGCACATTGGACGAGAAGCGGGAAGCCGGCGAAATCTTGTACGACCTGCGGATCGTGGAGAACAGGGCTTCGTTGCCCCATAAGGCGTATATCCTTTTGTCCATTCCGCACTACGACGAGATGTTTCTGCCTAATTTCCGCACGGGCGACGTGGTTGTGTTGTACGAGCGCAACACGGACTCGGACAATGTGACCAACAAGATGGTGTTCAAGGGCAATATAGAGCGTATTACGGATACGGACTTGCGCATCCGCCTTCGCGCCACGCAGCGCAATGCTTCTGTTTTTCCTCCGGACAGCCGTTATGCGGTGGAGCACGACACGATGGACACCACGTTTCGCAGCATGTATCTGGGGCTGTCGGCTTTTCTGGATGCGAATGCCGAGAGGCGGCAATTATTGCTGGGGCAGCGTCCGCCCTGTTTTGATCCGTCGTTCGATGAGGCTATAGCCCGATGTGGCGACGACTTTGAGCGGGTGGCGCTGAAAGCGCAGTCTGCCGGCGACTATTTTCTGTTGGTGGGGCCTCCCGGCACCGGAAAGACTTCAAGGGCATTGCGCGGCATGGTGGAGCGTTTTCACGTCCTTCCTTCCATGCAACTGTTGCTGCTGGCTTATACCAACCGGGCGGTCGACGAGATCTGCCAGTCGCTTTCCGCCATTACTCCCGCCATTGATTACATCCGGGTGGGGAGCGAGCTTTCTTGCGACATGCGGTTTCGCAGGCATTTGCTGGAGAATGTATTGGCCGGATGCAACAGCCGGAGCGAAGTGAATATCCGCATGGCGGAGTGTAGGGTGTATGTGGGTACGGTGGCTTCTATCGCTGCCCGGCCGGAGCTTTTCAGGCTGAAGCGCTTTGATGTGGCCATAGTAGACGAGGCTACCCAGATATTGGAGCCTCAGTTGCTGGGCATTTTGTGTGCCAAGTTTGCCGACGGCAGAAATGCGGTAGGCCGTTTTGTCCTGATCGGCGACCATAAGCAACTGCCTGCCGTTGTCTTGCAGAACAGCGTGCAGTCCGAGGTGCACGACGAGGAGTTGAGGAAGGCCGGGCTTTTCAATCTGAAGGATTCGCTGTTCGAACGGCTCTATCGTTTTCATCTCAAGGAGCAGCCTTCGCGGGCGGTGGACATGCTTTGCCGTCAGGGGCGTATGCATCCCGGTGTGGCTCTTTTCCCCAACCGGGCGTTTTATGCCGGCCGCCTGAAGGTTCTGGGATTACCTCATCAGCTGGAGCCCATCGACACGCCCGTGCGCTTTATTCCTTCGGAGCGCGACTTGGAGAGTGTCTCCGGAAAGACTAACCGCTGGGAGGCGCGGATTGTTGCCGGCCTGGCTGCGGAGGTGTATCGTGCTCACGAAGCGACATTCCACCCGAACCGGACGCTGGGGATTATTACTCCCTATCGAAGTCAGATAGCTTTGATACGTAAGGAGCTGCAACAGTCGGGCATTCCTTCCTTGAGTGAAGTCTCTGTCGATACGGTGGAACGTTATCAGGGCAGCGAACGCGACGTCATCATCTATTCTTTTTGCGTGAGCCATCTGTATCAGTTGAAGATGCTGCCCAATCTGACCGAAGAGAACGGGGTGCTGATTGACCGTAAGCTGAATGTGGCACTGACCCGTGCGCGCAAGCAGCTTTTCATTACCGGAGTGCCCGAACTGTTGAATCATAATCCGATATATCGTAGTCTTTTGGATACGATCGGTTAGTTCTTCGGGCTTTTCCGGCAAGGAAAGCGGTAGGGCGGAAGGGGAGTGTGCCTTATTGTGCGATTAGGCATCCACCGGTTTGTATTTGGGAACCAGCATTTTCATAATGATCCATCCTATCAGGTAGGCCACGGCGCATATACAGAATACGATGAAATAGCCGGCCGGCTTTCCTTCAAATCCCATGAAAGTCATGTTGGTCTCAGCCGCATAGTTGAACAGTCGGCCCGAACCCATATTGATGCAGAAGGAACTGATGCCTCCGGCCATGCCGTTGATTCCTACGATGGTTGCTATGGTGCTCTTGGGGAACATGTCACCAATGACGGAATACAGATTGGCCGACCATGACTGGTGTGCCGCACCCGCAATGCCGATAATGATGATAGGGAACCAATAGGAGTAATTGCCTAAAGGCTGGGCAAACAGGGCCAGCAACGGGAACAAGGCAAAGATGAACATGGCTTGCATACGGGCTTCGTATGGATTTTTGCCGGTCTTGTTGATGATGATGGTTGGTAGCTTTCCTCCATAGATAGACAGCATGGTGATGGCATATAATACGAAAATCAGCATTTGTGCGGTGGGCGTGTCCGAGGAGAGTCCATATACGTCCGAGATATATGCCGGAGTCCAGAACAGGAAGAACCACCATACGCCGTCGGTTGTGAGTTTTCCGAAGAATATGGCCCATGTTTGTGGGTACTTGAAGCACTTCAAGAATGAAATCTTCTTGTTGTTATAATCGTCGGCATCGGCCGGTTTGTCCGAAGTGTCTTCCTTGCTGTCTTGCTCAATGTATGCCAGCTCGGTTGCATTTACGTGCGGATTCACGTTGGGTTTCTTATAGATGAACATCCATACTCCCATCCAGATGAATCCCAATCCGCCGATAACGATGAAGGCCATTTCCCATCCGTTGCCTATGCCTGCACTTTGGAAGTAGCGTGCCAAGGGAGGAATGGTGATGGGAGCGGCCAAAGCTCCAATGGTAGAACCGGCATTGAAAATGGAAGTGGCGTATGCACGGTCCTTCTTCGGGAAGTATTCGGCGGTTACTTTGATGGCGGCCGGGAAGTTTCCCGCTTCGCCTACACCCAGTACGATTCGGGCGGCGATAAAGTAATATACACTGGTAATGGCAATGGTCGAAGCAACGGCTCCTGTGGCGGAAATCATTTCTTCCGCATTATGTATGCCCAGTGTTTCTTCGGTGGCCCAGCCACACAGGGCATGCAGGCAAGCTCCGGCAGACCACACGCCGATGGCCCAAATATAGCCTTTTTTAGTTCCCATCCAGTCGATAAAGCGTCCGGCAAACAGATTGGCGATGGCATATACGATAGAGAAAATAGCTGTGATGTCTCCGTAGTTCGAGTCTGTCCAGTGAAATTCCGGAGCGATGAAGTCTTTCCACGTTAATGAAAGCACTTGGCGATCGAGGTAATTGACTGTAGTGGCAAAGAATAGCAAGCCGCAGATTATCCACCGGAAGTTTGTCATCTTTTTGTTTGCTTTTTGATAGGTATTCATAATAGTAGATTTAATTCGTTTTTTTTCTTGAATTTGATGCCCCAAGGTCATTTCTTACTATCCGGCCCTCCTGCAATCATCATCCGGCAGGAAGGCCGGGCTTCGGGAGAAAATGCTTCCCTTATTTCATATCTGTGTATTTTATTTCATCCTTGTCGCTGTATTTCAGGTTTTCGCCTCCCATACCCCAGATGAATGTGTAGTTGCTGGTTCCTGCTGCTGCATGGATGGACCATTCGGGCGAAGTGATGGCTTGTTCGTTGTGCAGCCACACCAAACGTTCTTCTTGCGGTTCTCCCATCAGGTGGCAGATGGCGTTTCCTTCGGGCACGTTGAAATAGAAATAAGCTTCCATGCGGCGGGTATGGGTGTGGGCCGGCATGGTGTTCCATACAGAACCCGGTGCCAGTTCAGTCAGTCCCATCTGCAACTGGTTGGTTCCGCCGTTTTTCACTCTTTCCAGCACATCTTTCACAATCAGCTGGTTGACAACGCGGTCGTTGCTGTCTTCCATTTTTCCATAGCGGTCAGAGATGGCCAAGGCGTATTGTTTGGGATTGGCTTTTTGCAGTTTGGCATCGGTGGTGATCAACTGAGTGACGTATGGTTTGTAGGCCGGTGCCGAATTGATGTAGAACTTGGCGGGTTTGCCGGGGTCATTGCTTTTGAATGTCACTTCTTTGTTTCCGCATCCCACGTAAAGTGCCTCTTTGTACTTCATGGGATATTCCTTCCCATCTACAGTAACCACTCCGTCACCGCCCACATTGATGACGCCCAGTTCGCGGCGTTCCAGAAAATAAGTGATCTCCGGACCCAGTTCGCGGAAGGTTTCCAGTTTCAGTGTCTTGTTTACCGGCATCACTCCCCCGTATATCAGGCGGTCATAAAGCGTATATGTCAGGTTTATTTCGTCCGGTGCCATCACCTTTTCCATCATGAACGAGCTGCGCAGGCGTTCTGTGTCATAATGTTTCACATCCATCGGGTGACAGGCTGTCTGTACCTTGTAATTCATCTGTGCTGAGGCGGCCAGTGCCGATACGCTCAGCATCATTGCAATTGCTAGTCTTTTCATAATCGTCGTCTTTTTTTCTCTATTTTAATTTTTCATTGTCTTTTGGTATTTCAGGATGGCGCGGCGGTTCATCACCATCAGAAATAGGGTGACGAGTACCAATATGCCGGAACCGACCCATTTGAATGAATAGGTCAGATGGAAAATGACCCACGAGAAGGGGCTTGAGGCGAAGTCCAGTGCGCCGCCTTCAAATCCGGATGGGATATTTACGGCACCATCCTGCGTCTTGGCATATACGTCTTGTGCGGCTTGGGTAAAGTAGGGTGCCAGGTCGGTTACAAAATACAGCCCGATGGCCAGCACAACAAAACCGATGAGGAAAGTTTTCACCACATTTCCTTTTGTGATGGGCAATACCAGCGGAAATACATAGAACATGCCTGCCAGCGAGGCCAGTGGAAGGAATTCATTGCCCGGAAGTACCACGGCCAGCAAAAGGGTCACGGGGATTAACAACAAAGATACCACCAAGGTGGCCGGATGGCCGATGACCAAGGCGGGGCTCATGCCGATATTCAGTCCTACGGCTCCTTTGAATTTTTTGGCAATCAGTTCGCGCGTGGCGTCCGAGATAGGCTTCAATCCTTCAATAAACAGGCCGGTGATGCGGGGAATCAGTTCCATCACCGCTCCCATTTTGATGCCCAGCCCCAGGATATAGGGAATTTTGTCCACTATTTCCTGTCCGTCCTTGCAAGACAGGACACCTATGCCGCATCCCACCAAGATACCTAGGAAAAGCGGTTCGCCCAGCAGACCGAATTTCTTTTTCATGCCTTCCGCGTCGATATTCAGTTTGTCGAATCCGGGTATTTTGTCTAATACTTTATTTATAATAAGGGCAAACGGAACGAATCCCGCACAGAAAGGCTGCGGAACGGATATACCTTCCATCTTATCGTAGAAGCTTTGGAATTTGTCGGCGGTATAGTCTGCCAGAATCAATGTGATGATGTAACAGATTACCGCTGCAAAAAATCCCCACAAGATGCTGCCTGCCGCAAAATAAACCACGGCTCCGATGAAAGCGAAGTGCCAGTAGTTCCATAGGTCGATGTTGACCGTGCGGGTGGTTTTTGTCAATAACATCAGGATATTGACCGCCAGGCATACCGGAATGATGAAGGCTCCTACTGAAGTGTTGTAGGCTACGGCTGCTGCTGCGGGCCATCCCATATCGAACACTTTCAGTTGCAAACCATATATTTCTACCACTTTGCTTAATGCCGGCCCCAGGCTGCCGGTCAGAAGTGCGGTCACTACCGACAATCCTACAAAACCGACTCCTACCAATAAACCGCTTTTTAATGCTTTGCTGAATTTGATTCCGATACAAATACCTAATATTGTAAAGATAATAGGCATCATCACCGCTGCTCCTAATCCGATGATATAACTGAAAACTTGTTCCATTCTCTTGTGAATTAATAATAAATGATTGTGTTTCTTGTAATAGTATAAATTAAAAAACGCTCAAAATTAAAACCTTTTCTCAACTTATCAAACCCCAAAGAGATAATATTTGGCAAAAAGAGCATTTTTGGACGATTTTTATCGTTATCGTGCACAAAATTGACTGTTCTCGCACACGGATTTCTAATCGTGCATTGGGCAAGTTGGAAAAGTTTGCATGGCTTTCTGTCTTTTATTCCTTATCCGGAAAACCGGTACGAATTAACCCTATATATTGATTCTTCAGCTGAAATCCATTATAAAATGAATTATGACAACAATCAAATTAAAATTCCGTCCCTCTTCTGTCGTTGGCAAGGAGGGAACATTGTATTATCAAGTGATTCATCTTCGCAAGGTGGCCCTCATCACTACCGGTTTTCATATCCATCCGTATGAATGGGATGAAAAGCATGGTGCGATCTGTATGGGTGGTTGTCACGAAACCGATGACGGGCGCAAGTCTGTGCTGCGGCTCTATCAGTCGAAAGTGAACTGGAAGATAGGTAGGATGTGGAATGTTGTGGCCGAAAAAGAAAAGTTGGCGGTGGCCTATACTCTCGATGATTTGCTGACCGCGTTCCGGCAGATACCTCCCTTCGTCAGTGTGTTCTGTTATATCCGTTTGCTGATAGACCGGAAAATGAAGATGGAATGTTATGGAACGGCAAGAACTTATGCCAATGCTTTGCGAAGTTTCGAAAAGTTTCTGGGTGGCAACGATTTGGGATTCGATGACCTGAGCGGCGAGTTGATGCGGGAGTATGAGGCATGGATGCTCCACAGGGGGTTGAAGCGTAGTTCCGCCTCATGCTATATGCGCACCCTGCGGACACTTTACCGTCAGGCGGTGGAGGAAGGAGTGGCCGAAGAGCATTCTATTTTTCATAAAGTGCATGTTTCCATTGGCAAGACCAGCAAACGGGCTGTTCCTATCGGTGTGATCCGTGCCGTTCAGCAGCTCGACCTGAGCGGCAAGCCGTCGCTGGATTTTGCCCGCGACATTTTTATGTTCAGTTTCTATACCCGTGGCATGTCGTTCGTCGATATTGCGCATCTGCGGAAAAGCGATCTGCGTAATGGCTTTCTTACTTATAAGCGTCGCAAGACTTTCCAAAGCCTCACCATACAATGGGAGCGCCCCATGCAGGCCATTGTCAGCCGATATGCGGAACGGACCGAGGGATCTCCCTATATGTTTCCCATTCTGCATGGAGATACTTCGGTGGATCGTAGTTTGTATGAGCAGGCTTTGCAACGCATCAACCGGAGCCTTAAACGGATTGGCGGTCTGATCGGTCATTCCGTTCCTCTTACCACTTATGTGGCCCGCCATTCATGGGCCAGCATCGCCCGGAATATGGATGTGCCGCTTTCTGTCATCAGCGAAGGCTTGGGACATGATTCCGACAAGACTACACAAGTGTATCTGGCATCGCTCGACACGTCAATGATAAATAAGGCCAACAAGAAAATAATCAGCAAATTACGGGTATAAAGAATGTTTAACAAATATGCCTGTTTTCATGTAGTAAAACAGGCATATCATTTGCAAAGTTACGATTTTTCCATAATATTCTCACAATAAGTCTTATTTTTTAAATAAAAAAATCATGGGATACTGCAATTTGTTGCAATCTGCTTAATAGATTTTAAGCCAATATTATCTTTTTATTATTGATAATGAATGGTTTATGCTTTAATGCCTGTTTTACTACATGAAAACAGGCAAAAAACAGCTTTGATAAAATATTGGCTATAAATAAAAGTAGCATGAAGGGAAAATTTATGTTTCAGAAACGGTGGAATGTCTCGTATAGACGTTTGTCCGCGAATGACATAAAATAGTTTGAGAATGATGACGCAGGATTGCTTAATTCTCATACTATAGGCCGGCGAAGACCAACCTGATAATGAAGATAGTGATGGAAATCACATTCCATAGCAGCGGGGTTCGTATTCCAAAGGGCATTGACATTTCTGAACCGGGGAAATCCGGTCCAGTGGTAGAGGCATGTGCCTTGACGAATCTGCAGGAGGATGGTGTGGAACAGGCCGAAACCTCGCTGCCATGGTGCTACATATTTGTTCATCACAGCAAAGTCTCAGCTTTTATCGATTGCCTCGACCGTGATATGATAACGTATTTTGTTCATCGAACTGTGGTTTATTTGCGTAAAAAGCAAGCACGTAAAGTCCGTCCGGTAGAGAAACCTACTGTCAGCGGGCTTGTGTTTCTGCAAGGCACTCCGCAGATGTTGCAGGCCTATCTCGACCTTACGTTTCCCGGTCGGCATTTGGTAAAGAACTGTAGCACGCATCTTCCGGCTGTTATCCCCGATTCGGTCATGCGGCCATTCATGCGCGTGCTGGATATTTCGCCCGACCGTATCCGTTTTCTGCTTCATCCTTTTAAATATTATGCAGGAAACAACGTCAAGTTGCGTATTATTTCCGGTTTTCTGGCCGGTCTGGAGGGGTATGTCATCCGTATCGACCGCGACCGCCGTCTGGTGATGGAGGTGGGCGGCATGAGCGTGGCCATATCCGGCATTCATTGCGAGAAGTTCGAAGTGGTGAAAGATAATGCAGAAACATAATGAATTACCTTTTTGCATGATATTCGCTCGCCGCATCAAAACACGGACATGCCTTCATCGGATTCAAGTCATGATGCCCGACAATCAAAGCTTTCGGATACCGCTTATGCAATTTGCAAAGCAATTTTTTCAGCGCAATCTTCTGCTTTTCCGTTCTTGTGTCAGCAGGAGTTTTGCCATCGGTTGCCAGGCCGCCGATGTAGCACACTCCGATGGAATGCCTGTTGTGGTTTCTGCAATGCGCACCCACAACAGCCTCGGGTCTTCCCGCTTCAATAGTGCCATCGGTGGGAATCACATAATGATATCCGCATTCCTTCCATCCCATTGAACGGTGGTAGCGGTCGATGTCTGTCAAGCGGAGGGTACTGCCTGCCTTGTTGGCAGAGCAGTGTACAATGATCAATGTAATCGTTCTCATAAGTTGCCTCCTATCATGCCTCCGGCAGCACCGGTGATAATCAACTCGATGATGCGGACGATGTACAACAGTATGGTTTTCCAGTTTTTTTTCATACGTTTGTTCATAAATAGAATGATTATTAATAATTCCATAATAAAAGTTTTTTATAACGAGCGGAGGGACTATGCCCTCCACCCATTGTTTGTTTTAGTTCAACTCTTACAGGCTTGCGTTGTCATCCTTGCCGCCCGAACCAAAATCATCCCCTTCGGCAGATTCTGTGTTGTTTCCTGTTTGAGTGCCGGAGTTTGCTTTTGCGGCTGCAATATCTACTATTGCCTCGCCGGCCTTTTCCGCTTTCAGTGTAGCGGTTTGGGCCGCACGGCTTGCCACAGGGTTGAACTCGGCACGTCTGATAAGGTTTTCAAAGTCTTCACCCGGTGTAAAGAGGATGTTCACAGCCTTGATGTTGGCAGCAGTGAACTTCTGGCAGTTCTCCGCCCCTGTGCTGTTTAGCGACAACCAGAAGTCACCCAGTTCTTCAAGTTGAACCTTTTTGCCTTCCAGTAGCATTTCCACCAAGCACTCGCACATGTCGGAAATCACACCTTTCACTGTGCCGCGCTTGTGCCCTCCGTGGCTGGCGATGTGCTGCACGAAACTGCGGAACGACATTATTTCCGAAACTTGCGCCTTGGCGTAAGCTTTGGGAGCTGCCTCGTTGTCTTGGGGATTGGGAAGCAAGAAAACACTGTAATTAATCATAACGATTGCCCATTGCCGGTATGGGACTTGGTATTTACACAGTCTGTTACGAATCTGTGCCCGGCGGGGGTTAAACAATAAAGAGAATATAAATATTAATTATAAGGTGTATCACCTGGCTATGATTGTTGTGTCAAGATGTCAAAGAACGTGGTGTAATTGGTTTACATCTGCAAAGTTAGCTCCGGCAGTTGCCCTTTCCTATACCCGTTCGGCAGTGTTCCCGAATGTTCGGACACACAAACCGTTTCATTCAATCCTGTTTGGTTTTTTGCACCCTAAAACAAGCTGAAATGAACGAAAATGACCGTATAGAAAGGTATCGGGCACTCTTCGACATGACAAAGGATAACCTGCTTTTCGAAGATACACTTAGCCTTCTGCAACGTGCCACCAAGGCACGCGAAGTGGCGGAGGTGGTGGCGCGGCTGTTCGATGTCGGCAGTATCAACTCCGACCGGGTGGTCACCAAGGAGTTCATCGGTATCCTCATCGGAGTGGCATCCCACCTGCAAAAGGGCGGATCGGTGAACAACATTCGCGAACACATCAACAGCATCATTGCCCGTGACCGGTGGAAGGCGCGAGAGAAAGAGGGCCGCGAAAGCAAGCCCTTTAAAATCAATGAGGACACTATTTCCATCAACTTTACTGTGACATTGGACCGCGAAAAGTTCGCCTTGCTTCAGGATATCATCCACCAGATGGACATGGTTCTAAGCCGGGTCACAGTGAGCCATTTCGACGGCCGTCCCGACACGGTTCTCCCTGTCTATCAGCTGCAAGGTGTTTCTCCGTCCGTGGCCGTGGCGCTCCGCAAGATATATGATAAGTTTGGTGCAGATTCTCTCACCGATATACACTATGCATCGGAAAGTTCCGGATTCGACCGTGGACACCTCACTCTTTTGCAAACCATCCAATTGGCCGAAAATGAATATTGACCACAATCATATCTTCCGGCAGATAGTCAATTCTCTTCGCCACTACTACGGCATACAAGCCGTTTCGGAGATTAGTCGTGGGGCCGACATGTTTCCCGAGAGTAAGGCGGTGGAGACCGGCGGACAGACAGGCTATGCCATACGTTTCAACCCCAAGGTGCAGACTGTCCTTTCGTTTTACAATCTTGCCATGAGCAACGGTGCGGACATTGGTGAAACAGTGTGCCACTATGCCTTGTTTCATGCATTCCAGGAACTGGATGACTATGAGGGCGCACGCCGCCACCTCGATGCATTCAGCCGTGAGGTTCAACGCCTCCATCTCGACTGCCGCACACGCGACCAGCGTGAAGAGATGCGCGGACAAATACTTGTGCAATTGTATTTCATCATGCTGCATGAGTCATTCCACATCATTTTCCGCCATTCGCCCGAATCGGGAAAGATGGCGGCCGACACCACAAGAGAGTTGTTGCGCGATATGAAGAACGAACTGGCAGACCAACTTTCCCACGTCACCAACGACGAACTGCTCTCTCACCCCAAAACACAAGAACACCTGTCCGCCCTCATACCGCCTACGCTGCCACAAGAAGACAGAGAGGCGATGATGGCCCGGATGTGGTGCGAGATGAAGTCTCATCCTTACTCTACGGACTATATAGACCAATTGCTGACCGGAAGCGACGATGTGCTCCTTGAAGAGCTGGCATGCGACCGTCAGGCATGGCTCAACTTTGTGGACATGGCCGTTGCAGACGGATGTTCTGCCAAGGATCTGCTCCAATTCCACCAGTGGTTCTTCATCGTGTTTTGTGCCATGGAATTCAACCATGTACTTCTATCGCAGTACCGTCCTACTCTCCATGCCCGCTACTCATACGATGGCAAGCGTGTGGTTTTGCGACACAAGGCGTTCAAGACGCTGCTGCGGCAATACAATCCGGATGTGTACAAACTTGTCAATCATCAGTACCTCGAACTGCATAAAGGAATGGAAGCCATTTTCCGCACCGCCACTCTCGGCATATACCGTTATCGGGAAGATTTCATCCGTCTCCATGCCATTTATATGGACCGTACGGTCAATCCCGTTCTTCCCGACATCCGGCAATTGCGGCAGTTGGAGGCAGAAATGGAAGCGGTGGCAAAGGGCTTATAGAAGGGGAAAAAAATGAAAGCGGCTTCATCAGGCATCGAAAGCGGCTTCATTGGTCCACGCAATAGGCTTCATGGGGCATTGAAGCCTATTAGCTTCCTGAATGGATTAAACCGGCGTGTAAATTGGTGGATTCCTTTTCAAAAAGATTTTTAAATGAAAGAGCCGTGGTGCTTACTGTAAAAGAAATATGAACAGGTTGACTTCTTACGAACCAGAAGAGCCTAATTGCATTGTTTGATGTCGATTTATTTTTACGGCAGATGGCAAGCAACAGTACGGTTGTTTCCGTTAAGGGAAAGTTGTTGGTGAGCGAATACCGGAAAGTCGTGGATTGCTTAAAACAATCAGCGTCTGTAAAAAGAAAGTTGAAAAGATTGTTGTAACGAGACTAAAATGGTAAGCACTCAACACATCCTATAAATTATAGTGAAGGTGTGGCAGACGATCAAAAAGACCGATACATACAATACCTTGCCGAGTAGAATCATGATCTGAGGTTGACAAGTGATGCCATGAAGCTTGTTTTGGAGGATTTCATGGCTCAGATGAAAATACTCTGATTTGGAAAATCAGTTATTGGCAGAGCGTAAGCTACGCAAATCGGCAGAACGTAAGGCAAAGTCTCTCCGGGGAAAACTTGATTTTGCGAATCAGGAACGTTTTGGTGACGACAAAGGTTCCCGGACATATCATTAAAGGAGGATGGTACGTCAACGCAACAATTCACTCCATTATAGCAGTGATGCCGGTGCTGAGATGGCTGCCACTTATCGTAGTGTAATAGGAACGGTAAAGCTTCATGGCAGTTCTATCTGGAACTTCATCGGAACTTTTTTCAAAAATATCTTTAACGGATGCAGGGATTATGTTAACAGGATTCCTGCCAAAATCACTTTGGTTACTAGCCAATGTTAATTTCATTCAAAGGGGGATGCCCTAAATTGAGTGCTTACAAAGCTGCAAATTGAATAGTTTGAATATTGGAGAGTATGTTGAGGGTGAGAAAGCCGATGCTTCTTTTCTTCCTAATAACTATGTTCCTCGTTCGAGGGAGGAACAAAATGAAGCTTCCTAATGGGGCAAAATCTAAAATCAAACAATTTATTTAATTTAATTATTGACGTAACTTATTGAAGGACAATATTACGCTGTAGTGGTGGTTAACGAATGAATGCTACTGAGAATAACAAACGAATAGCTAAGAATACATTGACGTTATATATTCGTATGCTATTAATCATGCTTGTATCTCTTTATACAAGTCGTGTTATATTGAATGTATTAGGGATTGAAGATTATGGCATATACAATGTTGTGGGGGGAGTAGTGGCGATGGTTTCGTTCTTTAATAGCACATTGTCTGCTACTTGTCAACGCTATTTTTCTTATGAATTAGGTCGTGGAAATCAGGAAGGTATTTCAGCTTTATTCCGTTTAAATTTGACGGTTTATTTGTATTTTATTTTAGTTGTTCTATTTTTTGCAGAAACTATTGGTCTTTGGTTTGTTAATCGTTATTTGGTGATTCCACAAGAAAGGATTACTGCAATGAATTGGACTTATCAATTTTCTATTTTAACATTTATAGTCTCTAGTCTTTCCATACCCTATAATGCTTTGATTATTTCTCATGAGCAAATGTCTGTTTATGCTTATATTTCTATAATAGAAGTTTTATTGAGGCTTGGTGTTGTATTTTTATTGAGTCTTTGTAATGTGGATAAGCTTATATTATATGCGATATTATTGTTTTTGTCGGCAACATGTGTGACCTTATTCTATTATTTATATTGTAGATATAAGTATCCAGAAAGTCATTATTCTTATTTGTGGGAAACGGATAAAGTTTATGAAGTAGCAAGTTATTCGGGGTGGCATTTAATAGGTGCTATTTCTATAATAGTACGTAGCCAAGGAGTGAATATTTTGCTTAATTCCTTCTTTAATCCTGTTGTAAATGGTGCTCGTGCTATTGCTTTTCAAGTGAGTGTTGCTGTTGATAGTTTGACAAATAGTTTTTTTGTTGCTGTAAAACCTCAACTTTATAAGTTATATGGCGCAAATGATTTGAAACAAATGTATGAATTGTTATCACGTAGTTCTAAAATTTGTTTTTTTCTTGTGGCGATATTAGCTTATCCTATATTGATGAATATGGAATTTGTTTTAGATTTGTGGTTAAATCAGGTTCCTGATTATGCTATTCTTTTTACGCAGTTGGTTCTTATAAATGCCATTATTGATTCAGTTAATGGACCGGCAATAGCTTCAGCGTTAGCTACAGGACGTATAAAGTATTTTGAAATAATCACTGGAGGATTAATGATTTTAAATCTCCCTGTTTCATATATTTTTTTATCTTTTGGTTTTGCTCCTGAGATAACGATGATTGTATCAATCGTCTTTTCGTTATTGACTATCATTGTCCGTTGTTTTATTTTGGAAAATTTGATAGGATATAAAGTGGCTTATTACATGCTTAATATATTTTCTCCTTTGGCCGTGGTCAGTTTGCTTTCTTTTGCTATTGTTCATTGTGTAAGTGGATATATTGATAATGTTACTATTCATTTTTTTGTAACGTCTATACTTTCGGTATTGTTACTCTCTATTTTGACTTTCTTTATTGCATTAACTTCTTTTGAACGTTGTGCGATATTGCAATTTATTTCAAAAAAGATAAATGGTCTTATTTGTAAAAAATAAAGATGTGTATAGGAATACTTACTTTTCATAATGCAAATAATTATGGCGCAGTTTTACAGGCTTATTGTTTGCAAGAAACATTACGTTTTGCAGGATTTGAAGTTGAAATTATTGATTATCGCAATCCTCTTATAGAGAAAAAAATGCACCCTTTTTCTTTTTTTGAGTTTATTCGTAATCCATTTCTTTTTTCTTTTCGTGCATTATATTCTTTCTCTTCTTATAAACATCGTGTTGCCAATTTTGATAGATTTAGAACGAAATATCTTTTTATATCGAAAAGATATAAAGCTAAAGATTTAAAAATTGCTCCTTACGATTATTTAATTATTGGAAGTGATCAAGTGTGGAATCCGGTTCTTACTGATGGCCCGGATTTGGTTTATTGGGGGCAATATTGTTCAGAAAGAACCAAGTTGATAGGATATGCTATTAGTAGCGGTGCGAAAGAATTATTTAATAATGATGTCTTTTTGGATGTTTCAAAATGGCTTTCTTGTTTTAAATGGATTGGAGTACGTGAAAGACGACTTAAAGAGTTTGCTAATCAACATGGAAAGGAAGCAACTGTTGTACTTGATCCAACGTTAATGGCCGATCCTTTTATTTTAGAATGTATAACCTCAAAACGTATAGTGGAGTATCCTTATGTTTTGGTTTATGCCGTAGGGACAAATCATAGCTTAATGCAAATAGCTATGAAGAAAGCTACAATTTTGAATGCAAAGATTATAGTAGTAGCTCCATGTAATAAGAGAACTCGTAAAATTTATGAAGGAGCTAAAATTATAGATGCTTCTATTCCTGAGTTATTGAGTTTGATAAAATATGCAGAGTGTATTGTTTGTGTTTCTTTTCATGGGACAGCTCTTTCTCTTGTTTTTGAGAAAAATTTTATATCAGTTAATGGTGGAAACATAGAACGTGTACTAGAAGTATTGACTCGGCTTGGACTCGAGGATCGCATCGTGTCTAATGATAATAATTTACCCGAAAAGGAAATTGATTATGTTAAGGTAACTAGACAATTAAATATGTTACGTAAAAAATCTAAAGAAGAGCTTTTAAATTTATTGTAATCAAACGGAATTGAAATCGAGAAAATAAGGAGTTGTTCAGAAGTTTCCATAGAGAGAATGTTGCATCTTTTTTGTATAAAATATAATAAAAGTAATGTTGTGGCTATTTTAGTTGCAGCTATTATTTTATGTTTGAATCCTATATGGCCATTGTGGGGAGGTAAGGGGACAGCAATAGCTTATTGTTTGCTACTTGTTTTATTTAGGATAAAAATATCTTCGATTATAAAAACTTTGATATCGTTAAAATATTTGAGCACTTTTGTTTTTTTGTGTATATGCTTTTTAATACATCCGTTGTTTACGGGGTTTCATGTCAGCAATGTGTTTATTATTATGAGTTTTCTTTTGGCATTAGGATTAGATGAAACTGAAAAAGTGAAAGCGTTGGATATATTGACTAAAATTTTAGCTTGTATAATAGGAATATCATTACCTGCTTGGTTAATTCATGTTTTTATTTTTGAGTTCCCTTCTTTTGGGGAAATTGACAACTCGGAATTGAAAGGTAGTTTTTATCCCATGAATAATTATTTGTTGTTTGTCACAATGGCTACTGCCAACACATTTCGTTTTTATTCAATGTTTGATGAACCGGGTGTGTTAGGGACTCTTTCTGCATTTGTTTTATTTGCGAATAGATATGACTTTAAACAGATAAATAATTTAATAATATTGATTGGTGCTTTTTTCTCATTTTCATTGGCTTTTTATATTTTAACCTTTATAGGATACTTGTTTCAATCCGTGCAAAATATAAGAAAAATATTGCTTTCAATCTTTTCTGTTTTATTAGTTGTTTTTGCTGCTTATTCAACCCTGAAAGATAACTTGGCTTTTCAATATTCTGTAATAGAACGAATTTCTAGTGGAGGGGTGGATAATTTAGATAATCGAACAGGGGATCAGGCATCTCGTTTTTATGACTCTTTTATCTCCACTCCAGAAGCATTAATGGGGATTGGCTATGATAAAATGATGAATAAAAAATTGAAAGAAGGACAATCGTATAAGCTATTTATAATAGAGTATGGATTGCTTTCGATTGTTTGTTTATTGATTTCTTATTATGTATTGGCAGGAAGGAAAAATATGTATATTTATGTGCTTTGTCTTATTTTTATTTTATCTTTTCTTCAACGTCCTTTTGCTTTTTCTGCCTGGCAGATTTTGATATTTTCTTGTGCAACAGCAACTTTACGAAAGAGTGTGTGACTTATGGTGAATTTTTTTAATAGAATCTATTCTATATCATTTAATGGTAATCTTATTCTTGCTAAATTGAAAATTAATTCTTTGATAAGATATGTAATACGTATTCTTGCTAATAGAATATTGCCTTTATATTTGTCTGGCAGGAGTCATTATGGTTTGTTTGTAGGGAGTCGTAAAAGGAATATTATTATTAGTTTGACTTCTTTTCCCAATCGCATACCTAAACTTTGGTTAGTGATAGAAACCCTTTTAAGTCAGAGTGTAAAACCGGATAAGGTGATTTTATATTTGTCTAAAGTGCAATTTCCGGAAGAAGAAAAGAATTTGCCCAATTCTCTTTTGAATATGAAGAAAAGAGGATTGGATATTGAATTTGTAGAAGGGGATATTAGATCACATAAAAAATATTATTATGTAATGCAAACTTATCCTACTGATTTAGTTATAACTGTTGATGATGATATTTTTTATCCCACTACTATGGTGCAGACATTGCTGTATTATCATGATCTTTACCCGGAAGCTATTATATGTCGTTATGCTAAGAGTATTGTGTGGGATGAGCACTCAATTATTAAGTCTAGTTCAAATTGGCCTCGTATTTATAAAACGAGGTTAGAAGGACAAGACATTTTTTTGGGAACAGGAGGAGGTACTTTATTCCCGATACCCAGTGTTAGCCTTTATCAAGATACATTGAATATAACACTTGCTCTGAATTTATGTCCTTTAGAAGATGATTTATGGCTAAATACAATGATACGTTTACAAAAAACAAAGATCGTTGTAGTAAAGAATTATAGAGGTATATTACCAGTGCTTAATGCTAAGGATGTGATGTTGTATTCGACTAATGGGGGTGAGAGTAACCTTACAGACAACCAATTAAATAAAACTATTTTATATTACGAGCAAAATGATCTTGCTCCTTATGAACGAATTTATACATAATATGAATTTACTTTATTTGGCTGAAGATTATCCCTATTCTAAAGTACACCATCAACTTTGTAGGCATATTGTATCTTCGGAAAAGAATATAAATGTCAAAGTTTATACTGTATTACGTGCTAATATTCTTTCAAATGATTTGCGTTCTACATATACAGATATAAATTATCAAGTTCTATCCTATAAGTTGGGAAAGGCTATTAAAAGATATAAGTATGATTTTTTCTTTAAAATAAGGCGGAAAACAACATGGTTGATTGACAAAGTTGATATAAAAAATATAGATATGCTTTATGCCGCTACATTGTTTTCTGAAGGGGCGGTAGCATATCAGGTATATAAGTCTTACGCTATTCCTTACGTAGTAGTGGTAAGGGCTACGGATGTAAATTTTTATTTGAAATATATGTTTCATCTATGGCCATTAGCTTGGAATATATTGAGATTTGCACATAAAATCGTTTTTATGACCGAAGCTATTTCTCAACACTTCTTTTCTATGGGAATAACATTACCTGTAAGAACATGCGTACGCCAAAAGATGAAAGTCATTCCTAATGGTATTGAACCTTATTGGATCTTAAATGCAAAGAATAAGCATCATGTCTTGATTCCTAGACGGTTGTTATTTATCGGTACATTCAATGATAATAAAAATATTCTTACTACAATGAAGGTTGTTGAAAGGCTTTCTTCTCGTTATGAGGGGTTACATCTTACATTGGTTGGTGGAGGGGGGAATCAACACGAAAAAGTATTGGAATATTGTAAGGAGCATCCTAAACTATTTACATTTAAAGGGAAAATATTAGATAGTCATGAGTTGTCTAAAGTGTTTGCCGAATCAGATATTTTTGTGATGGTATCGCATAGTGAGACTTTTGGTTTGGTTTATATCGAAGCTCTTAGTCAGGGCCTCCCTATTATTTATTCTAAAGGCCAAGGTATTGATGGCACATTAAAAGAGAAAGTGGGTGAAGCTGCAGATTCTCATAGTGAAAAATCTATAGAGGATGCTTTGGTTCGGTTAATAGATGGGTATAACCAATACAGCCCTATTGGAAAATCACTTTATCGTTTTTCATGGGATAACATTGCATGTAATGTGATGGAATTAATTTGTAAAAAAATAGATTATTAAAAAATAGTATAAACTTATGAATTCAACTAAAATTTGCGTAATCGGTCTCGGTTACGTAGGGCTTCCTTTGGCTCGTCTCTTTTCTACAAAGTATCCGACAGTGGGTTTTGACATGAACCAAGCTCGTGTGGATGCCTTGATGGCAGGACACGATGCTACATTGGAAGTTTCGGATGAATTGTTACAAGATGCCATTAAGAATAACGGTCTTTTGTGTACTACAAGACTTGAAGACATCAAAGATTGTAATTTTTATGTGGTGGCTGTACCTACACCTGTAGATGTAAATAACCGTCCGGACTTGAAACCTTTGTGGGGAGCGAGTGAAACAGTGGGTAAAGTCATCTCGAAAGGGGACATTGTGGTGTATGAATCTACCGTCTATCCGGGAGTAACGGAGGAAGAGTGTCTACCTGTTGTAGAGAAGGTTTCTGGCTTGAAGTTCAACGTCGATTTCTTTGCCGGATATTCTCCTGAACGTATCAATCCGGGTGATAAGGAACATACAGTAGAGAAGATAAAGAAGGTGACTTCGGGTTCTACTCCAGAAATTGCCGACAGGGTGGATGCGGTGTATAATTCGGTCTTGGTGAACGGTACCCATAAGGCTCCGTCAATTAAAGTGGCAGAGGCATCTAAAATCATAGAGAATTCGCAACGTGACGTAAACATTGCATTCATGAATGAATTGGCGAAGATATTCAATGCAATGGGGATTGATACGAATGACGTGATAGAAGCTGCTGCTTCCAAATGGAATTTCATAAAGTTGAAACCGGGATTGGTTGGAGGACATTGTATCAGTGTAGACCCGTATTATTTGATACAAAAGGCGCAGGTTTATGGTGTATTGCCACGGGTGATGTCTGCCGCACGTCGGTTGAATGACGGAATGGGGGACTATGTTGCCAACCAAGTGATTAAGCTGATGAATAAAAAGGGTGTTTTGGTAAAGGATGCCAGGATATTGTTGTTGGGAATTACTTTTAAAGAGAATTGTCCGGATATCCGTAATACGAAGATTGTGGATATTTATAGTACACTGGCTGAATATACAGAAAAAATTGCGGTATATGATCCGTGGGCGAATGCTGCTAAAGTTAGTCATGAATACGGTATTATTCTGACCGATTGTTCTTTGGAAGAATTACGAGGACAGTTTGATGCTGTAATACTGGGTGTAGCCCATGATGCCTTTAAAAATGAAGATATTCGGTCGTTCCTGAAAAATGAGAACGGGGTCGTTTATGATGTGAAAGGCATATTGGATAGAGGGGTTATAGACGGAAGACTGTAAACTATGCTTTCTGTTATTTGTCCTATTTATAACGAAGCAAAATATATTGATGTATGCATTCAATCTATTTTGCTTCAAGATTATCCCAAAGAACACTTGGAGGTGCTTTTTGTGGATGGCATGAGCAAGGATGGCACTCGTGATATAGTGAAAAACTATGCTAAGCAACATCCTTTTATCCATTTGTTGGATAATGAAAAACGTATAGTGCCGGTAGCTATGAACATCGGTATAAAGGAGGCAAAAGGGGATGTCATTATGCGTTTGGATGCTCATGCACAATATCCGACAAATTATTTCTCGGTATTGGTGAAAGCTTTGGAGTCATTGGATGCTGATAATGTTGGGGCTGCTTGTAGAACGGATGTGCTTAACAAGACTTCTAAAACATTAGTTATTAGAGAAGTATTAAGTAATAAGTTTGGTGTTGGAAATTCCACATTTCGTTTAGGAGTAGATAAAGTGATGGAGGTGGATACAGTTCCTTTTGGCTGTTGGAAAAAGGAGGTCTTTGACAAATACGGGCAGTATGATGAACGTCTGATTCGGAATCAGGATATAGAACTGAACAAGCGGATAGTACGTGGAGGAGGTCATATCTATATAGTGCCTGATACGTATTGTGTTTATTTGGCCCGTGAGACATTCAAAGGGCTGGCGAAGAATAATTATGGAAATGGGAAATGGAATATCTTGACGGTGTATTATACCAAACAAATGGGTTCGCTTTCATTGCGCCATTTCATTCCTCTGTTGTTTCTTCTTTCATTGATAGTTCCCTTGTTTTGTAGCTTGATTTGGTGGCCGCTTGTTTTTGTTGCAATCGCTTCTTTATCAGCCTACTTGTTGGCTTTGGGTGGCATTAGTGTAAAGTTGGCAATGAGTAAACATTTGAATTTTGGTTATTTGTTGATAAGTTTTTTTGTTTTGCATATTTCATACGGATGGGGGTCTTTGAATGGTATAATTAGTGTGTTGAAAAATGGAAAATAATTTTGTTTTGTATAAAGGATGCTGGTTGTATAGATATCCTCCACATAGTAGTCGTTATTTGTTAGCGGAGGAATGTTTTCAATTATTAAACAGTGGGGGGTATTTGTTAAGAAATATATATAACTGGGACTGCAAATATAAAACTTCATTTTGGTTTGTCATAAAGGATTCTTTTGGAGGGCTGGAAGAGTTGTCCTCAAAAATGAGAAATCAAGTGAAGAAATCATTGAAGACGTACGATGTATGCCGCGTATCGGCAGATGAAATACTTCAGGTAGGCTTTCCTATTTTTCAATCGGCTATAGAAGGTTATCGCGTAAAAGCTTCTCGGATAACTATGGAAGCTTTTAGAGACAGAATACGGCAAGGTGAAAAAGCGGGTAATGTTGATTTCTGGTGTGTATATGAGAAGGAAACCCATAAAGCAGTTGCATTGGCTATCAATACCCTCCATAAGGATTGCTGCGAGTATAATACGATGAAGGCTGACCCCGCTTATTTAAGAAATTCCACTTATCCTTATTATGGGCTTATTTATGAAATGAACCGTTATTATTTGCAGGAGTTATGTCTGAAGTATGTAAATGATGGTGCTCGAAGCATTACAGAACACTCTAACATTCAGCCCTTTTTGATAGATAAATTCCATTTTAGAAAAGCTTATTGCCAATTGCAGATAGTTTACCAATGGTGGATGAAAATAGCTGTAAATATATTATTCCCGTTTCGTAAGTTGGTTCCAGTTCGTTCTGTAAAAGCAATTTTGAATATGGAAGCGATGCGTAGAAACAAGTATTAATAGAAATTCCATTATGTTTTTTAAATCTATTTTTGACCGAATAGCTTCTCTATTCGGCCTGCTCTTTTTGTCTCCTATTTTATTGGTTGTAGCCATTTTGATTCGTGTGAAAATGCCGGGAGGTCCTGTTGTCTTCAAGCAAAAGAGGGTAGGGCGGCACGGAAAGTTGTTTACTATGTATAAGTTCCGTTCGATGACGGTCAGCCATTCGGGAAGTTCCGTCTCGGTGAAAGGTGAGAGCCGCATCACTCCTTTAGGGGCGAAACTGCGGAAATACAAGTTGGATGAGTTGCCAGAGCTGTGGAATGTGCTGATAGGAGACATGAGTTTTGTTGGCCCTCGTCCGGATGTGCCAGGCTATGCGGACAAGCTGGAGGGTGATGATAGAAGAATGTTGCTGCTGAAGCCTGGTATCACCGGACCGGCCAGCTTGAAATATCGGAATGAAGAAGAACTGTTGGCAGAACAGGAAAATCCTCAGAAATACAATGATGAAGTGTTGTTTCCTGATAAGGTGCGGATTAATATAGAATATCTGGATCATTGGTCGTTTTGGAATGACATCAAAATCATCGTTTATACAGTGCTTGGAAAGGATTTGTAAAACCATTGCAATAGCATTGTCAATGATTTGCAAAAAAGAAGTAAGCAGTCAAAAAAAGGCTATTAATTGAAAGTGCTACCTTCGCTGCCCACCCA
>CAMWGU010000010.1 GCA_947173895.1 uncultured Bacteroides sp.
GTGTGCCATACACCGCCGCAAAACAGCGTGCCCTTCACCGTCGGATTCTCCAGGCAATCGAGGAATCCCATGAAGTTGGCGGTGATTCGGTCCATTATCGTCTCATCCTCCTCGGCGGCCGTGGCGATAAAATAGAACTCTTTGTCCTTCATTTCGGTATAGGGGCCGCAGCAGCGGTCTATCAGCGTTTTCATCTGGGCGCTCATGGCGTAGAAATAGACAGGTGTTGCCATTACGATGACATCTGCCGTAAGCATCTTCCCGGTGACTTCCGCCGCATCGTCCTTCTGCGGACAGGGTTTCTTGTACCGGCTGCATACGCTGCACCCCGTGCAGGGATGTATCTCTTTGTCGCGCAGGAAGATTTTCTCTACTTGGTTTCCACTCTCGATGGCTCCACGCATGAATTCATCGCAAAGCATGTCCGAATTGCCGCCACGACGGGGGCTGGACGATAAAATCAGGATATTCTTCGACATCGTTTATCTATATTATATTTATATGTTTTTATTACATTCAGATGCTCATGTCTCACCCTGCAAAGTTACAAGAATTCGAACAGACACTGGGTAGATGGATTACCGATATTATAACCTCGATTACATGATTTTCCGGAAAGAGAGACGTCAATCTGTAGTGAAGGTTACATTATCAGTAATCGAGGTTATGGCGATATCTGTATAAAACCTTATTTTTGCATGGTCGAATAAAAACATGGATGTGATGGAAAAGATACTCAATCTGGACAACGTGGAGCAGTTCAGCCAACTCTATGGCCTTGAAACCCTGCATCCGCTGGTTAGCGTGGTCGATCTCAATGAGGCAACCCGCGCGGTGGACTTCATACGCTTGAACTACGGCGTGTATGCGCTGTTTTTGAAACTGGAAGTGGCGTGCAACATCAAGTATGGCCGCCAGAAGTACGATTACGAAGAGGGCACCATCGTCTGTTTCGCCCCCGGACAAACGGCGGAGACCACCGCTACCCATGACCGGATACAGGCCAACGCATACGGCATCCTCTTCCATCCCGACCTGCTCAGAGGCACGCCGCTGAATCAGGCGATGAAGAAATACACCTTCTTCTCGTATGAAATTAACGAAGCGTTGCACGTGTCCGAAGAGGAGCAGGCCATCATTCTGGATTGCCTCAAAATCATCCGCAAGGAACTGGAACATGGCATAGACAAGCATACCAAGACGTTGATTGTCACCTATATCGAGCTGCTGCTGGGCTACTGCATGCGTTTCTACGAACGGCAATTCATCACGCGCAGCAAGAGCAACCACGATGTGCTGGTCCGCTTCGAGCAGTTGCTGGACGACTATTTCAGCGGACCTGCCGCCGAACTCGACGGGCTTCCTTCTGTGAAGCACTTTGCCGACAAGCTCTGCCTCTCTCCCAACTATTTCGGCGACATGCTGAAGAAGGAGACCGGCAAAACGCCGCAAGAGTATATCCACGCGAAAGTAATCGAAGTGGCGAAGGACCGCCTCTCGGGCACGCGGGAGACCATGAGCCGGATAGCCTATTCCTTGGGATTCCAGTATCCGCAGCACTTCTGCCGCCTGTTCAAGAAGCAGGTGGGATGTACGCCGAACGAATACCGCTTGCAGATGATGAGCTAAAGGGGAGACCGAATGAAAGAAGAGATGTTGGACATAAAGAGCGTGTGCGAGTGCAACCGTTGCCTGGGGTGCAAGACGCTGCACCCGCAAGCAAGCATCATCAACTTGGAGCATCCCGACCTGCGGCAGGAGGCGTTGAAGTTCGAGTTCTACGCCGTGTTGCTCATCGAGGAGTGTGCGGACGGCTGTTGCTGTTGCGGCCGCAAGTATTACGACTACTCCACGGCGACGATGGTGTTTCTCAAGCCCGGCGACATCTTCCGCATGAGCGAGGCGGGCGTGTTGCCCGACAAGGGCTGGCTGCTGGCGTTCCATCCTGATTTGCTCTATCGCACCTCGTTGCTGAATCACATCAATAACTACACCTTCTTCTCGTATCAGAAGGAAGAGGCCCTGCACCTGTCGCAGCGTGAGACCGCTACCATCACTTGCTGCATCGAAAACATCGAAGAGGAGTTGCATCGCCCCATCGATACCCACACCGCCACCATCCTGTCGCGCCACATCGAACTGCTGCTGGACTATTGCACCCGTTTCTACGAACGGCAGTTCATCACGCGCGAACATAAGAATAAGACCGTGCTCGAAGAACTGGAGGTGCTGCTCGACGCCTACATCGCCTCCGGCCGATTGCGCGACGCCCTTTTGCCCACGCCGGAATATTGCGCCGCGCGGCTGGGACTTTCCGTCCCCTACTTCAGCGACCTGCTGAAGTTCGAGACCGGAAAGACCTTGGACGAGCACTTCCAACTGAAGCGTCTTGAAGCTGCCCGGAGGATGTTGCTCGTGGCGGGGAACACGCCGGCCCTTGTGGCGCGCCGGTTGGGCTATGCCAATGTGCAGTGTTTCAGCCTGCTGTTCAAGAAGATTGTGGGGGTGGCACCCAATGAGTACCGCTATTCGAATAATTAATCTCAGCTCGATATGACTTAACGTCAGTTTGTCTTCTTCGATTCATTACATTGTATAAGGCTTTTCTTTCTGATGCCTATAGTTGATAGGCTGAAATCCCTTAGTAGTAAAGCAGAAAAGGCTTAGGGATACGGTTGTTTGGGGTTGAGCATATCGACAGGATATTCGGATAAATTCTCTTTTTCATTTGGAGCTTTGCCGACAAAATGCCTATCTTTACACTGCACTTTTCTAATATTGGATACCTTAAAAGTAATAATTTAAAATAAAGTAATAGATGAAAAAACTGAAAACAATAGCAACATGCTTGTTCAGCATGGCTTTTGCGTTTAATCTGAACGCTCAGGAAGAGAACAGTTATGTACACGAACAATCAGACGGTTATGAATGGCCTACGGATAAGGCTGTGTTGGAAAAACTAGACCACTGGCAGGACCAGAAGTTTGGAGTATTGTTTCACTGGGGACTTTATTCGGTACCGGGCATTTGTGAGTCGTGGCCGCTTTGTTCTGAGGATTGGATCACCCGTTCGGATGAATTTACGTATGAAGGTTACAAAGCATGGTATTGGGGATTTTCTAATGTGCTGAACCCCACTAAATTCGATCCCGGGCAATGGGCGGATATTATGGAAGATGCCGGCATGAAATACATGATTTTCACGACCAAACACCATGACGGTTTCTGTATGTTCGACTCGAAGTACACTGATTTCTCTATAGCCAATGGTCCCTTTGCCGATGATCCGCGCAAAGACGTGGCTCGGCATGTGTTCGATGCGTTTCGTGCCAAAGATTTTATGATTGGTTGTTATTTCTCTAAACCCGACTGGCATTGCAAATGGTTCTGGAATCCGTATTATGCCACTCCGAACCGTATGCAGAACTACAAGCGCGACCAGCATCCCGACTGGTGGAAGAAATATCAGGACTTTACGGAAAACCAGTTGACTGAGTTGATGGAGAATTATGGCAAGTTCGATATCCTTTGGTTGGACGGCGGATGGATAACCGGAGAGGAAGTTCGGTTGGACAACGTGCTTGCCAAGGCTAGAGGCGGACAACAGAAGGGGCTGATTGCTGTAGACCGCACTATTCAGGGAAAGAACGAAAACTATCAGACTCCCGAACGGAGTATTCCCGACCGTCAGATTGCTCACCCGTGGGAAAGTTGCATCACTTTGTCGCACAGTTGGGGATGGACACCGGTGGCGACATACAAGACTCCTAACGAAGTGGTGGGCATACTGGCTGAAATCACAGCCAAAGGGGGATGCCTGTTGTTGGGCGTGGGACCTACGCCTGAAGGGTTGATTCAGCCGGAAGTTGAGGAAAGCCTCCGGGGAGTGGGACGCTGGTTGCGTGCAAACGGAGAGGCGATTTACAATACCCGGATAACAGAAAACTATCATGATGGGAATGTGTGGTTTACCGCAAACAAGGATGGAAAGACATTGTATGCCATATACACTGTGGGAAAAGATGAGAAACTACCTTCTTCCGTCCAGTGGACAGGTAACTTGCCGGAAGGAAAGATGGTTTTGCTGAAAGATGGAAGAACTCTAAAATATACGGTGAAGGACGGCAAAGTGACCGTATCTCTACCAAAAGGATTGGCAAATGAGCCTTTAGCTTTGCGCTTTCAGGTGAAGGGGAACTAAAATCTCTATATATAATAAGGCATATGTACGGAGTTTGCAAGAAAATCTGTTTGTCGTTCATCGGATTGTCGGTTCTGACGATTTCAGCTCAAGAGGCTGCCCTTATTCCGATGGTCGATATACCAGCCGGTACGTTCTATATGGGGAGCGAAGGCAAGGGGGAGGATTATGATGAGGCCCCCCTCCATAAGGTCGTTATTTCTCATCCGTTTCGTATGGGAGTTACCGAGGTGACCAATGCGCAATACGAGCAATTTCGCCCGGAACATAAGGCATTGCGGGGGAAGGACAATGTGTCTGCCGGAGACGATGAGGCTGTAGTGAATGTCAGTTACCAGGATGCGGTGGATTTTTGCGAGTGGTTGAGCCGGAAGGAAGGAAAATACTACCGTCTTCCTACTGAGGCCGAATGGGAGTATGCTTGTAGAGCGGGTACATATACCTCATATTATACAGGCGACGGACTGCCGGCAGCCATGCAACGCAATCAGATTGTGGCGCGTGATTATAAGCCGGTCTCACTGAAGGTGGGACAAACTCCGGCAAATGCCTTCGGCCTGTATGACATGCATGGCAATGTGGAAGAATGGTGCTTGGATTGGTACGCTCCTTATCGGGCGGGAGAGCAGGTGGATCCGGCAGGACCGGAAACAGGTGAATTTCGTGTGACCCGTGGAGGAAGCCATCATACACCGGTGCAGTATTTGCGCAGTGCCAACCGTATGGCTATGATACCCGAAGACAAGCATTCGCTGACAGGTTTTCGGGTGGTGCAAAGTGATTACCGGCCGGTTCCTTTCGGAAAAGAAGTAAGCGGAGCTTTTTTTGCCGATCCGATTCCTTTTGTCGTTCAGCCGGTTCTGCCGGGAGTCCCTTTTTATCGACATAATCATCAGCCTTCTGTCACTTGGTGTGACAATGGTGATTTGCTGGCGGCATGGTTTTCGGCCAACGAGGAGAACGGACGGGGAATGGTGGTGCTTTTTTCGCGTTTGCGGGCCGGAGCGGAGGCATGGGAACCAGCTTCGCTCTTTTTCAAAGTGCCGGATAGGAACATGACAGGTACTTCTTTGTTTAACGATGGAAAAGGAACGATGTATCACCTGAACGGGGTGGAGGCAGCCGGCGACTGGCAAAACCTGATGATGGTGATGCGTACCAGCACCGATGACGGACTGACCTGGAGCAGGCCGCGTATCATCGCGCCCGAACATACAAAGCGCCATCAGATAATCTCGGGAACTTCACAGACACCGGAAGGATGGTTGATACAGGTGTGTGATGCCGGTCCGGGAAGCCATGATGGAGCGGCTGTTCATATTAGCAAAGACGGAGGAAAATCATGGACTGATTCTTGGGACGGTGCTCCTTTGCCCGAATTCAAGGAAGGAGGCAAGGGAACTACCATTGCCGGTATTCATGCCGGAGTGGTATCGTTGAAAAACGGTTCGCTGATGGCGTTAGGACGTGGCAACAGCTTGAAGGATAAGACGGGAAGAAAGCGGATGCCGATGAGCCTTTCTACCGATTTGGGCAAGACATGGACTTATTATGCTTCCGAGTTTCCACCCATCGACGGTGGTCAACGTTTGGTCTTGATGCGTCTGAAGGAAGGCCCTTTGTTACTGGTTTCGTTTACCGATCATCCGCAACGCACACCGGAGGCGGAACGGGGAATGGAGTTTACAGATAGTGAGGGGAACCGGTTCAAGGGATATGGCATGTATGCCGCACTTTCTTATGATGAAGGAAAAACCTGGCCGGTGAAGCGTCTCTTGACCGATGGACGGGAAAGGTTCCTGAACGGAGGGGCATGGACAGGATTTTTTACGATGGATGCTACGCATGCCGAGCCTCGAGGCTATCTGGCAGGAACGCAGTCGCCCGATGGGGTCATACATATTTTAAGCAGTCGTTTGCATTATCGTTTCAATTTGGCGTGGTTGCTCCGATAATCTGTTTTAGTTTTTGGAGATTGCTGTCGAATCGGAAGAAAATGCAAGTAAACCGTTATAAAATATATAATTTCCCATTTATGTAATGTCTAGTTTTGTGGCACGAAATATAAATTCAATAGATATGAAAATGAAAATAAAACTAAGATGTTTGGCGTTCATGTTGGGAAGTGCTTACTCCATGTATATATCGGCGCAGGAAGTAACTTTAAAGTCAACGGATCTGACTGTTTCTATTGCTGAAAATGGTTTTTACCGTTCTATTCAAGTACAAAATGAAGAATTGGTAGAAACTGGGCACTCACCTTTGATCACCGCCTGTGTGAAAGGTACACTGGTGCAACCGGAAAAGTTGGAACTGAAAAAAAATGTGTTGCAGCTGACTATGCAAGATAAAAATGTCATCACCCTGTCTTACTCGGAAACTCCTAATTGCATTACGCTGGAAGCGACCAAAGTGCCGGCAGGATATGATGCCATTCTGTTTGGACCTGTTAAGGTCAATATAAATGAGGTAGTGGGCGATGTGGTTGGTGTGGTACAAGGTAGAGGTGTAGCTTTGGGAGTGCAGGCTATGAACATAAAGACAATTGCCGGAATACCAGATGAATACATTAAGCAAGTGAAGGACTTTTATCAGTGTAGTGGAAAAAGTGCGGAATTGTCTGTAGGTAGTATTCCCGATTACAAGTTGGCGGCTGTTGATTTACCGGATGGCGCTGCTTTCCTGTTTTCATGTAGAAATCGTAGTCGGGCGGAAAAACGTCAAGTGCAGCAACTGCAAAATATGGAGGTGCTGCCGGTGAAAGGGGCCGATGCGGCTATAAACGGAGCTAAAATCGCTCTATTCGGTTGCTCGGCAGAGCAGGCCTTAGAACGTATTGGAGCTATTGAAGTGGAACAAGGTTTGCCGCATCCGCTTTTTGATGGAGAGTGGGGGAAGACGGCTCGTTCGGCCATGTGTTCTTATTTGATTACCGATTTCTCGGAGAAAAATGTGGATTATGTACTGGATAAGTCTCAAATAGCCGGCTTTAAGTATATATACCATCCTGGCCCGTTTGAAGACTGGGGACATTTTAATTGGAGTAAAAGTTTTGTAGAGGGTGGCGACGATGCTGTGAAAGCGTTGGTGGATAAAGCTTCGCAAAGAGGTATTTCGGTAGGAGTGCATACCTTATCTAATTTTACGACCACCAACGATGCTTATGTGACTCCGGTACCGTCAGAGCATTTGTTAAAGCAAGGCCGACTGGAATTACTGATGGATATAAATAATTCGCAAAATGAGATAAGTATAAAGAAAACCGGTCTTTTTGCTTTACCTATGACCTTGAATGCAATGATGATAGATCAGGAACTCATTACTTATGGAGAGGTGAAAGAGGAGGATGATAAGATGATTCTGAAGAATTGTAAACGAGGAGCTTTTGGTACGGTAGCTGCATCGCATGGCAAGAAGTCTCCTCTGTATAAATTGTGGGATTATCCTTACAAGACCCTTTTCCCTGATTTGGAATTGCAAGATAAGTATGTGGATCGTTTGACGGAACTGTTCAATAAAACAGGTTTGAAGCAGATCTCGTTTGATGGATTGGAAGGCTGTAGCTATACAGGACAAGACGATTATGCTCCGGCTCGTTTTGTCGAACAATTTTATAGAGGGGTTGGACACAATGTACTGAACGATGCCAGCCGGTTGAGCCATTTCACCTGGCATGTCCATACTCGCATGAACTGGGGAGAGCCTTGGGGAGAAGCCATGCGGACAGGGCAGGTAGAGAACCGAATAAAAAACCAAAACTATTTTAAGAGGAATCTTTTCCCCCGGATGTTGGGATGGTTCTTGATTCGTCTTGCAGATAAGAAATTTGAATGCTCTACAATGGAAGATTTGGAATGGGCCTTGTCGGAGTCTGCCGGATTTGATGCTGGATATGCTATGAATATAAGCGTAAACACATTGAAGAAGCATGGGCAAATGGATCAATTGCTGACGGCTATAAGAAATTGGGATATGTTGCGTGAGAAGAAATGCTTTACTTCCGAACAGATGGAGCGCTTGAAAGATCCGTCCACTGAGTGGCATCTGGAAAAGGAAAGCGAAAACTTGTTTTCTTTGTATCCTTTGTCCATCACTAAACATTATCATTGCTCATTAGGTGAATTGCAGCCTGGGCAGCCGGGAGGGGCTGATTGGTCTATCAGTACACCATATGCCGGGAAATATGCTTTCCGTTTGAAAGTTGAAGGAGAAGGATATATCGAGAATCCTAAGTTTGTGACAGAAAAAGGCACTATCGCTTTCCCATGTAAAGTGGAAGAAGGGCAATATCTGTTGTATGGATTTGATGGGAAAGCTCATGTCACTGATAAAAATTACAATATCATAGCTTCCGTTGTTCCTCAAGGTGATGCGGAAGTTGCGGCGGGCGACTCCCATATTGCTTTTGCCTGTGATAAAGACGAGGAGTCGGCACCGGATGTGACCGTGAGATTCATAACTCGAGGTGCTCCAGAAAAGATTCATTATCAATAACATCTAGTTGAAGAAAGATCCTATTCTGTTTTGTCTTGATGAAATGGAATAGGATTTTTTATATATATTCAGGAAGTTGTGTGGGCGAGATAACTAGACGATTATTAAAGGATAAGAGTTGATATATATGGAGAAAAAATTTCTTTGTTCTTGTACGCAAAAATGTCCATATAGTTAAATCTCGGTATTAGATAGGGTTAAATTTTCTCTTTTAACAAAGATTTTTGTATTTTCGTTTCGATTTACCGATCGGGCTAAATAGATAACCAGGCTTGAATATGAATTCTTGGACTATACAGACATTCTGTATACGATGGGAGGTAAATGGCTAAGAATAATATTTCATTAATTATAACTTGAAACACTATCTTATGAAAAACTTGAAAAAGATATTGGGATGTGCGGCGTTGGCCCTTTTCTCAATGAACTTGCATGCTCAGGAGCAGGTGCAGGGATTTGTGCATCAGCAGTCGAAGGCTACAGATTATGTATGGCCCACCGATCAACAGGTATTGGATAAGCTGGATAAATGGCAGGACCAGAAATTTGGAGTGTTGTTTCACTGGGGATTGTATTCTGTACCGGGCATTGTAGAATCGTGGTCCATTTGTTCGGAAGATGTGGACTGGATCAGTCGTAAGAAAAATCTGCCATACGATGAGTACAAGAAATGGTATTGGGGACTGAAAGACTCTCTGAACCCTGTGAACTTCAATCCGGAGCAATGGGCGGAAGTGATGCAGGATGCCGGTATGAAATATATGATATTTACTACTAAACATCATGACGGATTTTGTACTTTCGATTCTAAATATACCGATTTTTCCATAGCGAACGGGCCGTTCAGAAATAACCCGCGTAAGGATGTGGCTTATCATGTGTTTGATGCGTTTCGTAAGAAGGGCTTTATGATGGGATGCTATTTCTCCAAGCCCGACTGGCATTGCGAATGGTTTTGGAATCCTTATTTCGCCACAGCCAACCGCCGCATCAATTACAAGAAAGAAAACCATCCGGACTGGTGGAAAAATTATCAGACTTTTACGCAGAACCAGTTGGACGAGTTGATGACCCGTTATGGCAGCTTCGATATCTTGTGGTTGGACGGAGGCTGGGTGACCGGCGACGATATTAATTTGGATGGCGTCTTGGAGAAGGCACGCAAGCAGCATCCCGGGTTGATTTCGGTAGATCGTAGCATCCGCGGCAAGAATGAGAATTACCAGACTCCGGAACGTGGTATTCCCGAAACACAGTTGGATTACCCATGGGAAAGCTGTATTACGTTGAGCAATGACTGGGGATGGGTGCCCAATGCACCTTTCAAATCACCTCAAAAAGTGATTAATATGTTGAGCGAGATCACTGCCAAAGGTGGTTGTCTGTTGCTGGGAGTCGGTCCTACGGCAGATGGCGTGATTGAAGAAGAGGTGGTAAAACGCCTGCACGAAGTGGGCGAATGGTTGCGCATCAATGGAAAAGCAATTTATAACACTCGCACTACTCCGGTTTATCACGATGGTAATGTATGGTTCACCGCTGATAAGGACGGGCGTACTTTGTATGCCATTTATGCATTGCCCGAAGGAGAAGAATTACCGGCAGTTATTGAATGGACGGGTAATCTGCCCAAGGGAACGATGAAGCTGCTGAAAGGCAACAAAAGTGTGAAATATACGGTGAAAGACGGAAAAGTGCTTGTCACTTTACCCAAAGGCATGAAGAACGAACCGGTGGCATTTTCTTTTACTTTGAAAAAATAAGAAGGAGCAGATAGGATGAAAAACGTAAAAAACATAATGAAAACAAGCAGATTGTTGGGATTATTTGTGCTGGCAGGCGTATGCGGTGCCGGACAGCTTGCAGCCCAACAACCACTATACAAGCAAGCGTCTGCTCCTACGGAATATAGGGTGAAGGACTTGCTGGAACGGATGACGGTGGAGGAAAAAGTGGGGCAGTTGTGTTGTCCGTTGGGATGGGAAATGTATACCAAGACTAGTAAGAATGGAGTGACGATCTCCGATGTGTATAAGGAGAAAATGAACGAGGCACCTATCGGTTCGTTCTGGGCCGTACTGCGTGCCGATCCGTGGACACAGAAAACACTGGAGACCGGACTGAATCCTGAACTGGCAGCGAAGGCACTGAATGCACTCCAGAAGTATGCCGTAGAGGAAACTCGTTTGGGTATTCCGGTCCTGTTTGCCGAGGAATGCCCGCACGGACACATGGCCATCGGAACCACCGTATTCCCCACTTCGCTGGCACAGGCCAGTACGTGGAACGAGGAACTGATACGGCGGATGGGCGAGGCCATTGCGTTGGAGGCCCGCCTGCAAGGAGCCAACATCGGCTATGGCCCGGTGCTGGACATAGCCCGCGAGCCGCGTTGGTCGCGCATGGAGGAGACATTTGGCGAAGATCCTGTGTTGACGGCAGTCATGGGAGTGGCGATGATGAAGGGCATGCAGGGCGAGGTGCAGAACGATGGAAAACACCTGTATTCTACGTTGAAGCATTTTGCGGCATACGGAGTGCCTGAATCCGGACACAACGGTGCTCGTACCAATTGTGGCATGCGTCAGTTGCTTTCCGAGTACCTGCCTCCTTTCAAAAAAGCGGTAGAAGTGGGCGTGGGAACCATCATGACTTCCTATAACTCGATAGACGGGGTGCCTTGTACGGCCAACAAGGAGCTGCTGACCGATGTGTTGCGCAACCAGTGGGGATTCAAGGGATTTATCTATTCCGATTTGTTAAGCATAGAAGGCATTGCGGGCATGCGTGCTGCCAAAGATACAAAGGAAGCTGCGGTGAAGGCGTTGAAGGCCGGGCTGGATATGGACTTGGGCGGAAATGCTTTTGGCAAGAATTTGAAGAAGGCATTCGAAGAGGGACTGATAACGATGGCCGATTTGGATAGGGCAGTCGGCAATGTGTTGCGACTGAAGTTCCAAATGGGCTTGTTCGAGAATCCGTATGTGTCTCCCGAAGTGGCTAAGAAGCTGGTACGCTCCAAGGAACATAAGGAACTGGCTCGGCAAGTGGCTCGTGAAGGAGTGGTACTGCTGAAGAATGAAGGCGTGTTGCCGTTAAGCAAGAACCTGAAACAGCTGGCAGTCATTGGCCCGAATGCAGATATGATGTACAATCAGTTGGGAGACTATACCGCTCCTCAGGACCGGAAGGAAGTGGTTACTGTGTTGGATGGCATCCGTGCTGCTGTGTCAAAGGGCACGCGGGTGACCTACGTGAAAGGATGTGCGGTGCGTGATACGACTGCTACCGACATTCCGGCTGCTGTGGCTGCTGCACAGGCGGCAGATGCGGTGGTATTGGTTGTGGGTGGTTCCAGTGCCCGCGACTTCAAGACTAAATACATCAGTACCGGTGCCGCTACTGTTTCCGAAGATGCCAAGACCTTGCCCGATATGGATTGTGGAGAAGGATTCGACCGCAGTTCTCTGCACCTGTTGGGCGATCAGGAGAAACTGATTCGTGCTGTTGCCGCTACGGGTAAGCCGTTGGTCATTGTTTATATTCAGGGACGTGCAATGAATATGAATCTGGCTGCCGAGAAGGCGCAGGCATTGCTGACCGCCTGGTATCCCGGCGAGCAGGGTGGTATGGGTATTGCCGACATCTTGTTTGGCGATTACAATCCGGCTGGACGTTTGCCGGTGTCTGTTCCGCGCAACGAAGGACAGTTGCCCGTGTTCTATTCACAAGGCACGCAGCGTGACTATGTGGAGGGAAAAGGTACGCCGCTTTATGCTTTTGGCTACGGGCTGAGCTATACCAAGTTCTCGTATAGCGGTCTGGAACTTCAGAAGGGAAATGACCCCGAAACCTTGCAGCAGGTGACTTGCACGGTTACCAACGCAGGCGACCGCGACGGTGAGGAAGTAGTGCAGCTTTACATTGGCGACAAGGCGGCATCTGTAGCACAACCGCCTATGCTGCTGAAAGCTTTTCAACGTATTTTCCTGAAGAAGGGAGAAAGCAAACAAGTGACTTTCTGCCTGAGAAAAGATGACTTGGCTATCTACGACCTGGAAATGAACTATGTGGTAGAGCCGGGTGACTTCAAGGTGATGGTGGGCGCGGCTTCCGATGACATTCGTCTGGAAGGTGAGTTCGCGTTGTAGGAACCGTTGTGAAACCCTATTGGGAATATTGAAACGGCTTTCTTATTTGAACCGTGAAAAGGTTTAGTTTGTCTGTATAAAAAAACGAGGACGGCTTCGTTGACTTTTGCAAGCGGCTTCATACGGCATCGAAGCCGCTTGCATGAGTTGCCGAAGCCGCTTGCATAAAAAGGCTATATAGACAGGAGAAAACTGTGGCATAATATATGTTCCATGGAATATTAATATAAATGTTCGTCGGTGTTATTATCGTATTGTGTTAAATATCATGCAATGAAATATATCTGCTTGTTTTTAGGACTTTGGATTTCCCAATCCATAAAGGCACAACTGCCCGATGATTATCGGTCGGAACAGATTGCGTTGCGGTTGAACCAAGCAACCTTGTTGCCCGGAGATAGCTTGGATGTAGAAGGACAAGTAACCTGCATGGCTTCTGATCGCTTTTTACCTTATAGTCATTATTTATATGTGGAATGTATATCGGCGGCCGATTCCATTTTATGTCGCCAAAAGGTAAGTTGTAAGAACAAGGGGTATTTCCGAACCCGATTAGGCATTGAGTATGATTGGCCTCCGGGCATTTATTATGTGCGTGCTTATACACGGTTGATGATGAATTTCGGTTCAGAAGGTTTCCCAGTGCAACCTTTTGGGGTAAATAAGGAATTTACCGGACGAGGAGTAGGTGGTCAAGGTTTGCATTGTCGGATGGCGATAGTGGGAGGTAATCTTTTGAATGGTTGTCTGCAACGGTTGGTCTTTAGTTTGCAGGACGAAAAGGGAATCCCTGTTTCCATGCCGTTATATCTGATGAATGAAAAGGGTGATACGCTTTCTTCAGTCTGGACTTCGCGGGCGGGATTGGCTTTGTTGCGCTTCATGCCTCAGCCGGATTGCCGGTATTTCCTTTCTACGGAAAGAGGTGAACAGTTTGCTTTGCCTGCAACTGCCTCGAGCGGATGTCAGATACATGGTGATTTGAAAGGAAATCGAATCAGTTACCGGATACAAGGAGATGATGTGCCCACTTCTTTCCGTTTGTGTACTTACGACCGATGGAATGGAGTGGTGGAGTACGACATGGGACATAAAAGTTCAGGGATTATTCTTCTTGAAGGTAGTCCGGAGGTAGTTTCTCTGTTCTTGACGGACAAGGAAGGGAAAGTAGTGTCAGAATCTACA
This sequence comes from uncultured Bacteroides sp., assembly GCA_947173895.1. Taxonomy (GTDB): domain Bacteria; phylum Bacteroidota; class Bacteroidia; order Bacteroidales; family Bacteroidaceae; genus Phocaeicola. Next base: position 14,032 of record CAMWGU010000010.1, read on the forward strand.
TTGCATGCTCCCATATCTCGTGACAGGGCTTTTCCGGAGGTGGCCGCTACTCTTCAAGTTGGTGATACGTTGCACTATGTGTTGCCTCCGCTAGAAGATGAATCTCGGATATGGATACGTGTAGTGCCCGATGGCATACCGGCTTGTCCGATGGAAGCCTCTCTCCGTTACGAAGCGGATTGTGAATCACCCCTGCCTTTCCCCCTGACTGTTTATGCTTTTTCGGAAGCGGATGCCCGGAACGACTTGTATATGTGGCTGTGTTCGGCCAGCTTCAAGCGTTTCGATTTGAAGGAAGTCTTGCAAAAAAGAAAGGAGATGTATCGGTATATGCCGGAAGAGAATTTGGTATTTAAGGGAAAGGTGATGGAGATGAATGGCCATCCCTTGCGGGGAGGACATCTTGTGGCATACCATACAGGGCGGAATGTGGTCTATGATGCGGATGTGGAAGATAACGGAAGTTTCGCGATGGCAGTGGATGATTTTCAGGAAGGAGAAAGTTTCTATTTGCAGGGGCAGTCGCTCAAAGGAATATTTGGTTATTATACCTATCAGATTGACAATGATACGTTTCCCGCTGTATCTGCCATCCGCCGACATTCACCGCTGAAAGGATACGCTGAAGAGTTGGCAGTATTGGGAGAGACAGGACTGAAAGGAACAACGATGGATGTGGAGCAGAATATCCAACTACCCGAAGTGGAAATCGAAGCGAGGTTGAGAGGAACGCCTCCTAAACCTACCCAGAAATTTTATGAGGTGAATTATGTGGACCGCAGGAAGATGGAAGAGTATAATTATCAGACCTTGTATGAAGTTTTTTAGAGTATGCCGGGTGTCACCATCCGAGAAGGAACGGATGAATACAATGTCCGTATTTACGAACTCCTAGGTAATAGAGGCTCTTCTACTTTGGATGGAAGTAGTTTGATTGTTTTACTGGACGGGTTCAGAGTGGATAAGTATGACTTGCTGTCTGTTTTCAATATGCCGATTACTGAGATTGAAAGTGTGGGAGTCTTGAAGCCGTGGCAGGCACTGGCCGTTGTAGGAGGGGCTATTGACGGGTGTGTTTGTATAAAGACCCGGGGCGTAAGCAGATTGGGAGAAGAAAAATCAAGAGGTATTTATTATGAGCCGTTCGGCTTGTCGGGGGCGTTGCTTCCGCAACAGCCGGAGCCTAATTCTTGGATTGCCGAGAAACCGGGAAGTTACAAGTTGCTTTTGGATATTGTTACTGATACGGAAGTTCGTTCGTTTGTCTGTTCGTTTCGAGTTGTTGCCCGTTGATGGCTTTCAATAGAGAATGCCGATGAAGAACCTGAATGTGTCAGGCCTTCATCGGCATTTTATTAAGCGGTAATCGGTTGTTTTTACTTCATCTTATATACCAGTGTACCTCCTTTTACGATGTCCTCGTGTGCGATGTAGTTCTTGGTATATGGTTCCCCGTTCAGGGTGATGCTGTCGATATACTTATGTTCCTTGGACAGTCCTTCCGCTATAATGGTGAAAGTCTTTCCGTCTGCCAGGTGCAATACGATTTCGGGCATTTGCGGAGCACCGAATACGTAATTGCCGCTCACAGGATCCACCGGATAGAATCCCATGGCCGAGAACATGTACCAGGCGGACATCTGTCCACAGTCGTCATTGCCGCAAAGGCCGTCGGGTTCGGGACGGTATTGGGTGTCGAAGATTTCGCGGATCAGTTCTTGGGTGCGTTCGGGACGGCCGGCCAGTGTATATAAATAGGTGATGTGGTGGCTGGGCTCGTTGCCGTGGGCATATTGTCCGATCAGTCCGGTCACATCGGCCTGGGTGGTTTCCAGTTTCAGGGTGAACAAGGAATCCAGCTTGGTCAGGAAGGCTTCTTCTCCGCCGAACAGTTTGATTAGTCCGGGCACGTCGTGTTGCACATGCCAGGTGTATTGCCATGCGTTGCCTTCGGTGTAGTCGCCGCCTACGCTTTCCGAGTGTCCCACTTGGCTGGGGTTGAACGGCGATTTCCAGGTTCCGTCGGCTTTGCGCGGACGCATGAACTGGGTTTCTGTGTCGAACAGGTTCTTATAGAAATCGGCCCGTTTGGCAAAATAAGCGGCATCTTCCTCTTTGCCCATCCGGCGGGCCATGTCGGCGGCTGCGTAGTCATCGTAGACCGACTCCAGGGTGGAAGATACAGATTCGGTGTTGATCAGATCGGTGGGCAGGTAGCCATATTTCATATAGGTCTCCCAATCCGATTTCAACTTGTGCGATACGGTTTGTGTATTCTTTATGGCCTGGAAGGCGCGTTCGGCATCGAAGCCGCGGAAGCCTTTGCGGTAGGCTTCGGCCACTACAGATACTCCGTGGTTGCCCACCATGCAATAGTTCTCTTTGCCCCAAAGTCCCCAGATGGGCAGGAAGCCTTGTACCTCGGCCTGCTCGACGACGGAGCTGACAAAGCCGTCCACTCTTTCGGGCACTATCAAAGTGTAGAACGGATGGGCGGCGCGGTAAGTGTCCCAAAAGGAGAAGGTGGAATAGAATGTCCCGTTATCGGCTTTTACTATCGAGTCGGCCGCGTTGCGGTAGTGTCCGTCCACATCGGCTATTTGGTTGGGTTGGATCAGGGCATGATAGAAGCTGGTATAGAAGTTGGTCTTCTCGTCCGTAGTGCCGGTCACGTCGATGCGGCTCAGGTAACTGTTCCATTCGTCGTGGGCGGCTTGTCTCACTCCCTCGAAATCCCATCCGGTCATTTCCGCTTCCAGGTTCTTTTTGGCTCCTTCTACTCCGGTGGTCGACAGGGCCACTTTCATCAGCAGTTCTTCTTCCGGTTTCAGGTCGAAAGTGGCGATGATGCGTTTGCCTTTCTCGGTTTCAGCCATGGGCAGGTACAGCGAGTCGGTGACGGGGCGGTTGAACTTCATGACAAAGAAGTAGTCTTGGTTTACCCATACGCTGTTGCGTACATGGCCGGTCAGTGTCTGTGCGTCTTCCCAGTTCGTTTCGCAGCTCCGCACCTGTGAGTGGTATTGGTTCTCGTTCCACACGGGACCGTGTTGCAGGTCGATCAATATGGAGGCCGAGTCGGTGGCATGGTAGGTGTACCGGTGCAACGCCGCATGGGCAGATGCGGTCAGTTCCGCCTTCACGCCGGCATCGGTCAGTTCTGCTGTGTAGTATCCGGGTGTGGCCGCCTCCTTGTCTTTGGGGAAGTGGCTGCGGTAGGCGTCCCAGTTGCGGGCGCGTGTTCCGGTGACGGGCATCACCAGAATGTCTCCCAGGTCCATACATCCTGTACCGTTGAGGTGGGTCTGTGTAAATCCCCATATCAGGGAGTCGCTGTACACATATTCCGAGCAATATCTCCAGCCGATGGCTCCGGTGACGGGGCTGGTCTGAATCATGCCGAAGGGGCGGCAGGCTCCGGGGAAGGTATGTCCGTTGTCGGCTGCTCCGATGAAAGGGTTGACATACTGGGTGTAGTCGGTTTCGTTGGGCTTCTGTTGCGTAGGAGAGCAACCGAAGAACGATCCTGTCAATGCAAGTGCGCAAAGGATAGAATTGCTTTTCTTCATAGATTCGCGATTTATTAATTTTTTGCGTAAAGATAGCGGTTTTTCTGGGAAATAGGAAACGCTTGGTCGGATTTAGAGCGCAATTCTCCCCGTGTGTAATGCATTATTTTGCTAATTGGCTGTGTATGAATGGGAAATGTATCCGTTTCGGCTTGTGGAAAGCCTTGTACGCCCCCGTCGAAAAACACGTACGTACGTGTGGCCCTACGCGACCGTATGTGTAGCCCTACACATACGTATGTGTGAGCCTACACGTACGTACGTGTTTTTTCGCCTGTTTTTATGTCCCGAAAACGCCTGTTTTCTGCCTGTCGGAACGATGGGCGGAAGATACTTCGGGCAGGGCCGGTGTTACGGACAAAAAAGGCCGTGGTGGCGAAAAGGAGAATGGGAAATGCATGTGTGCAAATGCGATAATGGTTAATTTTTTGGTTTATTTCACCTGACAGATTGATTTAAATATCTATATTTGTGCGATAAAAGTAGCAAAAGATGTGGCATGTCAATTGTAAAGGCGGCGCATTGGGTGTGAGGCGGATGTCAGCACTGGTAGACCCGATGTCGGAGTGGCTGATGAGAGGAAATGGGCGAATAAGAGAATAACAATATATAATGAAAAAGATTATGAGATACTTTACCAACGTACACGATTTGGGTGACTTGAAAAGCGCCCTTGCCGAAGCTTTCGAAATAAAGAAGGACCGTTACAAATATGAAAACCTGGGTAAGCACAAAACCTGTTTGCTGATTTTCTTCAACAACAGTCTGCGCACTCGTCTGAGCACACAGAAGGCGGCACGCAATTTGGGGATGGATGTGATAGTTCTTGATGTGAACCAGGGCGCATGGAAGCTGGAAACGGAGCGTGGGGTAGTAATGGATGGCGACAAGAGCGAACATTTGCTGGAAGCCATTCCGGTCATGGCTTCTTATTGCGACCTGATTGGGGTTCGTTCGTTTGCCCGTTTCGAGAGTCGTGAAGACGATTATACTGAAAAAATTCTGAACCAGTTCATCCGCTACTCGGGTAAGCCGGTATTTTCGATGGAGGCCGCTACCGGCCACCCGTTGCAAGCTTTTGCCGATTTGATTACCATCGAGGAATATAAAAAGAAGGAACGTCCCAAGGTGGTACTGACCTGGGCGCCTCATCCGCGTGCATTGCCTCAGGCGGTGCCCAATTCGTTTGCCGACTGGATGAATGAGGCGGATGTGGATTTTGTGATCACCCATCCCGAGGGCTATGAACTGGATCCGAAGTTTGTCCGTGGCGCCAAGGTGGAGTATGACCAGATGAAGGCCTTTGAGGGGGCCGACTTTGTATATGCCAAGAACTGGGCGTGTCCCGGTGTGACCTGTCCGGCCGATTATGGAAAGATACTGAGCAAGGATATGAGCTGGACAGTGGACGCCGCTCACATGGCACAGACCGACAATGCTTTCTTTATGCATTGCTTGCCGGTCAGAAGAAACATGATTGTGACGGATGATGTGATCGAGTCGCCCACTTCTTTGGTTATTCCCGAAGCGGCCAATCGGGAGATTTCTGCCACTGTCGTCCTGAAGCGCATGTTGGAAGGTCTGGAATAAAGAGCGGTCATGATCGGTTGTTTCGCCATCGGAAGCCGGTTGCATGAAAAGAAGATGGCAGACAAGCAAAAGGATATGCCTTCCAAATTAGGATGGATACATCGGGAGATTACTGATTGCAACCGATTATGGCAAAAGAATCGTATCTTTACTTCAAGAGTGGATACGATTCTTTTGTTTGTCGGTAAGGGATGTCCGCATGGCTGTCCGGAGGCTGTTGGGATGTCGCTCTGGATTCGTCTTTCCGCTTGTTCGGGTTTGTGGCCCGATGGCTTATTTTTCGGTGTCTTTCCCAAGTTCTTTCCAATCCAGGATGCCTTTGTCCAGATTGTAGACTTTAAATCCTTTTTTCACCAGTATGTTGGCTGCATTCCGGCTTCGTCTTCCGCTTCTGCAATACACGGCCACGGGAATGTCTTTTTGCAGAACCTCATCAATGTGGGCTCCGAAGTCATTATCCAACACATTCAGATTGATACTTCCAGGAATGTGTTCTTCTGAATATTCGGCCACTGTGCGTACGTCAACCAGTTGGATGTTGCCGCTTTGTATGAAGTCTTCAAATTGGTCGGAAGACAGATTCTTGAATTTTTCTGTCTGCTTTCCGGTGCAGGCCCATAATCCCAAAGAGAAAGCACAAATGAAAAATAAGAAATAAATGGTTTTGATCATAAGTTTGTTTTTTTATATTCAATATTCTGTTGGTTAAAAATTGAAAGTACGACTGGTCATACCTTCCTTATAAGTATGGATGTTGAATACAATCTGATCGCCTTGGCGCAGTTTGCCGGCGTATGTCCATAAGGGAACAGATAAATAAACTTTTTGGTTGAAGCCCTCAATGTCATTGTTCCTGTCATGATAAAGCGTCAGGTGCAAAGTCTGTTTTTCCTCGTGGATTTCCAGTTTGTTTTCTATAAAATGATAACTATGCTTCTTGTCTTTTACCTTGACTTGGAGGATAAGGTTCAGGTAGTTTCCTGCCCTCCAGATGCTCTGGATGGCTACAGGATCGGTCTTGATTTCTTTGAATGCCGATTCAGGTTGTGGAACAAGAGAGATAACTTGCTGTGTATTGTAGAGTATGGCTTCTTTGTCCTTTCCTTCCTGTTTGGTCAGTGGTTCATACATGGTTACGGTGCGGTAGGTAGTGTCGGGAGCCAGTCCGTCCAGTCCGGTTCGGGGCTGAATGTACCATTCTGTTCCATCGTCCGTTATCAGATACCGTGCAGTTCCGGTGTGGTCAGTTCTCAGGTCGGTCATGTCTGTCAGCACATTCGGATAGATGTAGTCATCATCACTACATGCGCCAAAAAACAAAGGAACCAGCAAAGACAAGGCAATGAATTTCTTCATATTGATTATTTTTCGTTGAGAGGCAGAGGCATGGCTCCGCCTCTTTAGGAATATGGTGTTTCTATTGTTGTGCGGTTTTTAGTTGGTTGATGAGTGGATTGGCATACATGGTCAATAGAGCATGTCGCAAGAAGGTGTTATCTTTTTGTGGAAGATCTACCTTGGCTATTTGTTGCTCCAGATACTTTCCAAAACGTAGTTTGTCTTCTGCATCATACTTGTCTGCGAACCGATTATCTTCCATCAACAGGTCGTATGCTACATAATTGCCTTCAAACAGCCGGTATCTGCTGTGTATATGTCGGTCTATGGTTTCCGATATGGCGGTGAACAGATCGCATTTAGGCAGATTACGCTTTTTCAGTTCATCCAGTTCCTGATTCAGGCAAGCGGAAGTCTGAAAATGAATACGTCCTTTGTAGCCGTAAAGTCCGGTCTGCATGTTTATCAGGTCGTCTTCGGGGCTTTTCCGGAAGTGGGCATCATCGCGTTTCTGTTGCAATTCCTTAGCTTTCAGAAAATCGCATGGATCGTATTCGTATGAGATGGCCAACGGAACAATATTCAGCTCTTTCAGTCTGTCTATCGCATCGCCTTCACCTGCCATGGCCATCATTTTCAGTACACTGTCTTGGGTGCGGTCATTGGAGTCTTTGGCGCGTCCCTGTCGTTGGGCTATCCATAGATTTTCATGTTTTTCCTTCAGGGCGAAGTGCATATAGCGCGACATGAGAGCGGATGCTTCCAGTTTTTGTCTCATGTTGACTCCTCGCTTCACGATGAATGATTTATTGACGCGCACCAATTTGTGAATCCATGGATAGATGAGCAAGTTGTCGCCTATGGCAATTTCTACGGTGGTCATTCCTTTGTCTATCAGTAGAATGGAAAGGAAGGCCGAATCCAAGATAATGTCACGATGATTGGAGATGAAGGTATAGTTTCGGGTCAGATCGGACAACTGTGAGCAGTCGAACGTCAGTGTTTGGGCTGTTTTCTTCACCAAATCCCATAACAGTCCGTAGAAGAATGCTTTTTGGAAGTCTAGATTGGTTTTGCATAGGCGCATTTTCATGGCAAGACCTTCAAAAGGTACACCTGGTATAACAGATTCCACCACTGTCCGGAAAGCGGGATCGGCGATCAATTCTTCATAGATTTGCGGTAGCTCCTCGGGAGTGTACGGGCGGATCTCGTTAAATTCAGCTGGTATGTTCATGTTATTAGTTGGTTTGGAATTTGTTTTCTATAATATCTGTCATTACGTCTTTTATATCCAGGCCTGCGGCGCGCACTTGTTGTGGTATGAAGCTGGTGGCTGTCATGCCCGGTGTGGTATTGACCTCAAGCAGGTTCACTATTTCGCCTTCGGTAATGATATAATCAATACGGATAAGGCCCGAACAGCCCAGAATGTCGTAGATGGCCGAAGTGAGCAGTCGGACGCGTTCGGCTGTATCTTCGGGCAGTCGGGCTGGAGTGATTTCTTGTGATTCTCCGTTGTATTTGGCACCATAGTCAAAGAATTCGTTGGCACTTACTACCTCGGTAATGGGGAATACTACTTCCTTGTCTGCGGTTTTGTAACAACCACAGGTGATTTCCGTTCCTTTCATGAAGGCTTCTATCATCACTTCATTGCTTTCCTTAAATGCTTTAGCAATGGCGGGTTGTATGTCCTCGCGGGTCTTTACTTTCGATACCCCGAAACTGGAACCGCCGGCGTTGGGTTTGATAAAGCAAGGCAGGCCGATTTTGCTGATTATTTCCTCGTCTGCGATTTCGAATCCTTTGCGCAGGATCAGGGATTCGGCTACGCGGATACCGAATCCTTTCAGATATTGGTTGCATGTGAATTTATTGAAAGTCATGGCCGATACCAATACGTTGCAACTTGAATAAGGGATACCTAGCAGGTCGAAATATCCTTGCAGGATGCCATTTTCTCCCGGAGTGCCATGGATGGTGATGTAGGCGAAGTCGAATTGTTTCTTTTCGCCATTTTCCATAAAGCTGAAGTCGTTGCGGTCTATTGGAGTTTTGGTGCCGTCTTTGAGGACAGTCTCCCAGCGATGTCCTTCCATTTCCACTATATATAGGTTATAACGCTCTTTGTCGATGAAAGAGTAAAGTCCTTGTGCGCTGCGCAAGGAAACGACAAGTTCGCTGGAGTCTCCTCCGGCTACTATGGCAATCGTACGTTTCATAGTTCTTCTCTGTTACTGATGTAGTTTCTCCACTTGTCTATCAGGTTTGTCATGTCCTCGGGCAGAGGCGAGGTGAAGAACATCTCTTTGCCTGTACGGGGATGGACAAAGCCCAGCGTCATGGCATGCAATGCCTGACGGGGGCAGGTCTCGAAACAGTTGTTTACAAATTGTTTGTATTTACTAAAATGAGTTCCTTTTAAAATATCATTTCCACCATAGCGTTCGTCATTGAACAGGGTATGGCCAATGTGTTTCATGTGGACACGTATTTGGTGAGTGCGTCCGGTTTCGAGTACACATTCTACTAGAGTGACGTATCCTAGCCGTTCCAATACCCGATAGTGGGTAACGGCATGTTTCCCCTGTTCAGGATCGCTGAGTACCGCCATTTGCATGCGGTCTTTGGGGTTACGTCCTATATTCCCTTCGATGGTTCCTTCGTCTTTTTCTACAGTTCCCCATACCAGGGCATTGTATTTCCGCTTGGTGGTTTTGTTATAGAACTGAAGTCCTAAATGGGTCTTGGCGTCCGGTGTCTTGGCTACCACGAGCAGCCCCGAGGTATCTTTGTCTATGCGATGCACCAATCCCACTTGCGGATCGTTGGGATCATATCGGGGATTGTCTTTCAGATGCCATGCTATGGCATTCACCAGGGTGCCGTGATAGTTTCCACAACCCGGGTGTACCACCAATCCTGCTGGCTTGTTGACTACCAGCAGATCGTCATCCTCGTATACAATGTTCAGCGGTATGTCTTCGGGAATAATATCATTTTCATAGCGCGGACGGTCCATCATGACCGTCAGTACATCGCATGGCTTTACTTTATAACTGCTTTTCACCGGTTTGCCGTTCGCCATGATCAGACCGGCATCGGCAGCTTTTTGGATGCGGTTGCGTGAGGAATTGACAAGTCGTTCGAACAGATATTTGTCTACACGTACCTGCGATTGTCCCTTGTCTACTACGACACGGAAATGTTCATATAGTTCGGACGTGTTTTCCACTATCGGCTCCACATCATCCAGCGTATCGTCCAGTTCGTCCGCATATTCTTCTATCATCATTACAGGTATTAGAATTTAAAACCAAGATTCGTCTACTACCGGTTGGCCTTCATCTGTTTCGTCCGTCTGTTCCAGATTCTCCTGTTTCGTTTCATTGCCGTTGCCTACCGTAAGGGTCAGTACCGATTCATGAGGAATTTTCTCTCCGGCTTTCAGATTTCGTCCCCGGAATTTTATGCTGTACACCCAGTCTTTTTCTCCATTGATATATTCGGGGTCGGTCAGCTTGAATCCTAATGCGCGTAATTTGGCTTCTGCCTGACGGAATGAACTATTGTCCATTATGTCGGGGATGGCCACTTGGGGGGGGCGTCCTGTATTGATGGTCAGATAGATTGTTCTGCCCGATTTCACTTTGGCTCCGCCTGTAGGGTTCTGCTCCAGAATAATGTCGGGATCGGCTCCTTTTACATAGTTGGAGTCGATGACCACTGCCTTGAGCGACTGTTTGTTTAGATCGTTTTCTGCGATACGGATGTGCTTTCCTTTCACGTCGGGCACCACTACGGCTTTGCCGTGAAGTGTATAATTGTCGAGCCACTGAAGGGTGCCCCAGGCTGCCGCTATTACAACTGCTACCATTGCTATCAGATTGAACCAGAAGAAGCGGTTATTCTTGAATGAGAAAAATTGTTTGAATGTTACCATACCTAGCTTGATTATTTCGGGTCAAAGATACGATAAATTCATTTCTGTTCCTACATTTAGCTATGAATATCATATACTTTTTGTACTTTTGCATTGGTGTTAACTCTTGTCTAACTATAAAAACGATGAATATGAATAACCTACAGTCTGGATTCTTTTTTTCTGTGACCGGTATCACCGCCGTTGCGTCTTTACCATCGTGCGCTCCGCAAAAAACGGTGGAAGAACGAAAACCTTATAACATTGTATACATCATGACCGATGACCATACTGCCCAGATGATGAGCTGTTATGACAAACGTTACATGGAAACTCCTCATCTCGACCGTATCGCCAAGGATGGAGTGCGTTTTGTCAATAGTTTTGTGGCGAACTCGCTGAGCGGTCCCAGCCGTGCGTGTATGATTACCGGCAAGCATAGCTGTGCTAATAAGTTCTATGACAATAGTACATGTGTGTTCGACGGATCGCAACAGACATTCCCCAAACTGCTGCAACAGGCCGGTTATCAGACTGCTCTTGTTGGGAAATGGCATTTGGAAAGTCTGCCTACAGGGTTTAATTATTGGAAAATCGTACCCGGACAGGGTGATTATTATAATCCGGACTTTATTACACAGAATAATGATACCATCCGAAAGCATGGGTATATTACCAACCTTATAACCGATGATGCCATTGACTGGATGGAAAACAAGCGCGACAAGGATAAGCCGTTTTGTATATTGATACATCACAAGGCCATTCATCGCAATTGGTTGGCAGATACATGCAACCTGTCATTATATGAGGACAAGACCTTCCCGTTACCCGATAATTTCTTTGATGATTACGAGGGACGTCCTGCAGCGGCGGCTCAGGAAATGAGCATCGTGAAGGATATGGATATGATTTACGATCTCAAGATGCTCCGCCCAGACAAACAGACCCGATTGAAATCTCTTTATGAGAGCTATATCGGCCGTATGGACGCAGGTCAGCGTGCGGCTTGGGATAAGTTTTATGGTCCTATCATCGATGATTTTTATAAAAAGAATCTTCAAGGGAAAGAATTGGCCGATTGGAAATTCCAGCGCTATATGCGTGACTATATGAAAACCGTGAAATCATTGGATGACAATGTAGGCCGTGTTTTGGATTATCTGAAAGAAAAGAATCTGTTGGACAATACCTTGGTGGTTTATACTTCCGATCAGGGCTTCTATATGGGTGAGCATGGCTGGTTTGACAAACGGTTCATGTACGAAGAATCCATGCATACTCCGCTTATCATGCGACTGCCGGAAGGTTTCAACCGGAAGGGTGATATTACAGAAATGGTGCAGAACATTGACTATGCGCCCACTTTCTTGGAATTGGCAGGGATTCCTGTTCCCGATGACATTCAAGGTGTTTCGCTACTTCCCCTGTTGAAGGGCGAACACCCTGCCGACTGGCGTAAATCCCTATATTATCATTTTTATGAATATCCCGCCGAACACATGGTGAAACGTCACTACGGAGTGCGCACGGAACATTACAAACTGATTCATTTCTATAACGACATTGACGAATGGGAACTATATGATTTGCAGGCAGACCCTTCGGAAATGCGTAACCTTTACGGCCAAAAAGACTATGAACCGTTGGTGGAGGAACTAAAAGCTGAATTGGTAAGATTGCAGGAACAATACAACGATCCGGTACGCTTTTCGCCTGACAGAGATAAAGAATAAGAATATCTGTTATCTTAGTGATAGAATATTGATGCATAACTATAATAAGTAGAAATATGAAAAAAACGATTCTGACCACAGCTTTATTTTGTGCTTTTATGGGAGCCCAAGCACAAGAGTATTATGAGAAGAATGTGGTTTTTCCGGTAGGAGCGACTACAGAGCAAAAAGTAGATATAGCTTCTCGTGTAGTGCCTACACCACAACAGTTGATGTGGCAACAAATGGAATTTACTTGTTTCCTTCATTTCGGAATCAATACCTTTACAGGTCGTGAATGGGGGGATGGTAAGGAAGATCCGGCTGTCTTTAATCCTACAGAACTGGATTGTGAGCAGTGGGTACGTGCTTTGAAAGAAGGCGGATTCAAAATGGCCATCATTACTGCCAAGCATCACGATGGTTTTTGCTTGTGGCCTACTCAGACAACCAAACATTCAGTAGCTTCTTCCCCATGGAAAAACGGTAAAGGAGATGTAGTGCAGGAACTTCGCAAAGCCTGTGACAAATATGGGTTGAAATTCGGAGTATATCTTTCTCCATGGGACCGCAATGCTGAATGCTACGGACAAGGGGAAGCTTATAATAAATTCTTTATTGAACAGCTAACAGAATTGCTTACCAATTATGGGGAAGTACACGAAGTATGGTTTGACGGAGCTAACGGTGAAGGCCCTAACGGAAAGAAGCAGATATACGACTGGGATGCTATTTTGAACACAATTCGTCGTTTACAACCTCAAGCTGTTACTGCTATTATGGGTGATGATGTACGTTGGGTTGGTAATGAAGGAGGAATGGGGCGTACCACAGAATGGAGTGTGACGGCTTTGAAACCTAATTCTTATCCGGGTTCTGATGAAGAGGTTTATAAAGGGCTCGGCATAAATTCTATGTCCAAGGATTTGGGAAGTCGCGAATTGATATCTAAGGCTTCGAAATTGTTTTGGTATCCGTCTGAAGTTGATGTCTCTATTCGTCCGGGTTGGTTCTATCATGCCGAACAAGACAATCAAGTTCGTTCACTTGCCAACTTGGTGAACATTTATTATCGTTCTGTAGGTTGTAATTCTGTTCTGTTACTGAATATCCCGCCTGACAAACGTGGATTGGTACACGAGAATGATGCAAAACGCATCAAGGAACTGGCAGAATACATCAAGGAAACCTTTACGGATAATAAGGTTAAGAAAGGAGAGGTGGCATGGACAGCCAAAGTGGGCGATGCGAAAGAATATAAAATAAAGAAGAATGCCTTGGTTAATACTTTCCTGATTCAGGAGGATATAACAAAAGGTCAACGTGTGGAAGGCTTTACGGTAGAAGTGTTTGTCAATGGTGCATGGCATCATGTAGCTGAGGGGACTACAGTGGGATACAAACGGTTGTTGACATTCTCGGATATTCATGCGGAAAAGCTCAGGGTGACTATCACTGGTGCTCGTGGCAATGCCAATATCAGTAATATTGGTTTATACTATGCTGAGCCCTTAGTTGATAAAACCATGAAAGTAACTCTGAGTGATGTTCCGGTGGATGGTTGGAAAACAGTGGGTATGGATGCAGCCGCAGCCATTGACGGAAAGCAAGAAACAGTGTGGAAAACCGATGCACTGACTCCTTTGGTAGTTGATATGGGTAAGGAGATGGAAATAGCCGGCTTCAGTTATGCTCCCACACAGGAAGAAGATCTGACAGGAACGATTTATAAATACAATTTTTATATCAGTCGGGATGGTAAGAAGTGGACCAAATGTGATGCTACAGGTGAATTTAGCAATATCATGCATAATCCTGTTCCTTGTTTCGTGCGTTTTGGAAAAACTTATTCGGCTCGTTATTTCAAATTGGAACCTGTTACCGAGATTAATAATAAACAAGTAACTACAATCGGCGAGGTAGGGATATTGTTGAAATAGTGTTTTTAAATTGATGAAAGGAAAAGAGTCGCATTTGAGTATAGAAAATGCGACTCTTTTTTTCTTATATAAAGAAAATAGGTTTATCTTTGAATTTGCTAATCTTTAAAGCATGAATGAACGAATGAAAGAAGCAACTATAACCCCTTTTGCGAAACCGCTATATGTAATGGCCAAGCCGGTAGGTGCGGTCTGCAATCTGGCGTGCGAATATTGTTATTATTTGGAGAAATCGAAACTCTATGAAGAGCAGCCGCGTCATGTGATGAGCGACGAGTTGCTGGAGAAGTTTATCAAAGAATATATCGGATCGCAGACTATGCCTCAGGTGTTGTTCACTTGGCATGGGGGAGAGACATTGATGCGTCCTTTGGCCTTTTATAAGAAGGCATTGGAACTTCAGAGGAAATATGCGGGTGGCCGTACTATTGACAATTGCATTCAGACCAACGGTACGTTACTGACTGACGAATGGTGCGAATTCTTTCGTGAGAACAATTTCTTGGTAGGTATCTCTATAGACGGACCTCAGGAATTTCATGATGAATATCGCCGGAACAAAATGGGGCAGCCTTCTTTTTACAAAGTGATGAAAGGAATCAACCTGTTGAAGAAGCATGGGGTGGAATGGAACGCCATGGCAGTTGTCAACGATTATAATGCGGATTATCCGTTGGAATTCTACCGTTTCTTCCGCGACGAACTGGACTGTCACTATATACAGTTCACACCCATCGTCGAGCGGCTGTCTTGCCGCACAGACGGATTGCAGCTTTCATCTTTGCAACAGACGGACGGTAAGCTGGCTCCTTTTTCCGTCACTCCCGAACAATGGGGTAACTTTCTTTGTACGATCTTTGACGAATGGGTGTTGCACGATGTGGGCAACTACTACGTCCAACTGTTCGATTCCACATTGGCCAATTGGGTAGGACAGCAGCCAGGAGTCTGTTCGTTGGCTAAATATTGCGGCCATGCGGCGGTGATGGAGTTCAATGGTGACGTGTATGCCTGCGACCATTTTGTCTTTCCGGAGTATAAACTGGGAAACATCCATCAGAAAACATTGGTGGAAATGATGTACAGCAAGGAGCAGGAGGCGTTCGGGGCGATGAAACACAACAGCTTGCCACAACAATGCCTGGGCTGCCGGTACGAGTTTGCCTGCCATGGCGAATGTCCTAAGAACCGTTTTATGGCAAGCGCGGACGGCGAGGCGGGGTTGAATTATTTGTGTAAAGGGTATTACCAGTTCTTTGATCACGTAGCACCCTATATGGACTTCATGAAAAAAGAATATCTGTCCGAACGGGCTCCGGCCAATGTGATGGAATGGGCTCGCAACAGATGAATGGAAGATAAATTCGGATCGGAGGATGAAAACGGAATAGGGACCAGAATGTTTCATTCTCCAGTCGAATCGTTGGCATGGAAGTAACGTGTCTGCTTCGGAATGCCATCTTTGTACAAAGGCAATGCCGGAATTATGGCAAACTCTCCTAAAAAATGAGAGGAGCCAAGTCTCTCCGACTTCGCTCCTCTCATAATTCCCGTTCCGATGAATTATTTTCCGTTATATTCATCAGATACAGTTAATTTCTTGCGGCCTTTTGCACGACGGCTAGCCAATACGCGGCGACCGTTTGCTGTAGCCATTCTTTCACGAAATCCGTGCTTGTTTTTTCTCTTTCTGTTAGAGGGTTGGAACGTTCTTTTCATTGTATATACTTATTTTATGTTATTATTCACCATGTGTAACGGGCTGCAAAATTAGTGACTTTTTTGAAATAAACAAAGGGATAACTCATTTTTAGTGATTTCTTTTTGCGTTTTTTCTTGATTTACATTACTTTTGCACCCGAAATCACCGTAAAGAGTGAATATAATCAGAAATAATAATCAAATATAAGCAAAGAAAATATGATTAATGCTCAAGACATTAAAATCGGAACAGCTATCCGTATGGACGGTAAGTTGTATTTCTGTATTGACTTCCTGCATGTAAAACCGGGAAAGGGTAACACATTCATGCGTACCAAATTAAAAGATGTGGTGAACGGTTATGTTTTGGAACGCCGTTTCAACATCGGTGAGAAACTGGAAGATGTACGTGTAGAACGCCGTCCGCACCAATTTTTATATATGGAAGGTGCAGACTATATCTTTATGAATCAGGAAACATTCGACCAAATTCCTATCGCTCGTAATTTGATTAACGGAGTAGACTTCCTGCTGGAAGGAATGGTGGTGGATGTGGTTTCTGATGCTTCTACAGAAACTGTATTGTTTGCTGATGTTCCGGTTAAAGTCCAAATGAAGATTACTTATACAGAACCGGGGCTGAAAGGCGATACTGCTACCAATACACTGAAACCTGCAACTGTGGAATCGGGAGCTACGGTACGCGTTCCTTTGTTTATCAATGAAGGCGAAATCATTGAAATTGATACACGTGACGGATCATACGTAGGTCGTGTGAAAGCATAATTTATCTCTATAATGGGATAAAAAGGCGGAACTTGTTGCAAGCTCCGCCTTTTTTATGTTCCTTTGTGTTCCACCAGTAGTGGATAAATTCAAAATAGAACAATGAGATATTCTTTTATTATACCGGTTTATAACCGTCCCGAAGAAGTGGATGAGTTGTTGGATAGCCTTACAAGGCAGACAAATAAGGACTTTGAAGTGTGGGTGGTAGAGGATGGCTCTTCCATTCCTTGCAAGGAAGTGGTGGAGCGTTATGCCGGACGGATGGACGTGCATTATCACTGCAAACCGAATTCCGGTCCCGGGCAGACACGCAATTGCGGGGCGGAACTGAGCTGTGGTGAATACCTTATTATATTAGATTCCGACTGCATTGTGCCCGAAGGCTATCTGGATGCGGTGGAGGCAGAGCTAGGGAGCGGGAAGGCCGATGCTTTTGGCGGCCCCGACCGGGCTCATGATTCGTTTACCGATGTGCAGAAAGCCATTAATTATGCCATGACCTCGTTCTTTACCACCGGAGGAATCCGAGGCGGAAAGAAGAAGATGGACAAGTTCTATCCCCGTAGTTTCAATATGGGAGTACGGGCCGGGGTGTACCGGGCTTTGGGCGGCTTTTCGGAAATGCGTTTCGGTGAGGATATTGATTTCAGTATCCGTATCTTCAAGGGAGGATATGATTGCCGGTTGTTTCCCGAGGCATGGGTGTGGCACAAACGGCGTACCGATCTGAAGAAATTCTTCAAACAGGTGCATAATTCGGGTATTGCCCGCATCAACCTCTATAAGAAATATCCCGAATCGTTGAAACCGGTACATTTGCTTCCGGCTCTTTTCACTATGGGAGTCGTGTTTCTGCTGCTATGTGCGTTTGTTTGCGCTTGGAGCCTGACATTGCTTTTACTTTTCGCACTCATCATCTGCATTGATTCGGCCGTGCAAAACAAAAGCCTGAAAATAGGGATGTTGTCGGTCTTGGCCTCCTTCATCCAGCTCACAGGCTATGGCACCGGTTTCTTGCGAGCATGGTGGAAACGTTGTGTATGGGGAAAAAATGAATTCGCCGCATTTGAAAAGAACTTTTATAAATGAAAAGATAAGAATGAGCAAACTTGCCATAAACCATTGGGCGAAAGAAGATCGTCCTCGCGAGAAAATGATGCTGCACGGAGTGGCCACCCTTTCGGATGCCGAATTGCTTGCCATCCTGATAGGCTCGGGAAACAAGGAAGACTCGGCGGTGGAACTGATGCGCAAAGTGCTGGGCGACTGTCATAACAGCCTGAATGAACTTGGCAAGTTGACAGTAGACGAATTATGCAGTTACAAAGGAATCGGTCCGGCCAAGGCTATTACCATCCTTGCAGCGGCCGAGCTGGGAAAGCGGCGGAAGGAAGAAGAGGTAAAAGAGCGCAAGGCCATTCTTTGTTCGAGGGATGTCTATCAGTATTTTTATCCGTTGATGTGCGATCTGCCTACCGAGGAATGCTGGATTCTGTTGCTGAACCAGGCTTCCAAGGTGATTGACCGGGTGAGAGTGGCTTCCGGTGGACTGACTTCGGCGGCGGTAGACATACGCTGTGTCTTGAGAGAAGCGTTGCTGAAACGTGCGGTGGCCATGGCGTTCTGTCATAATCATCCTTCGGGCTCGCTGCGGCCCAGTGTGGAGGACGACCGCTTGACGGAACTTCTGGGAAAGGCGGCAAAAATGATGAACATAACCCTGATAGATCATGTTATTTTGACTGATGGCAAATTTTATAGCTATGCCGATGAAGGAAGAATATAGAAAATCATTAAATTTGCAATTAAAACAACGAAAAATATGGATGCAGATGCCCGTTTAAAGATAGAAGAGCGCATTATAGCCGTGCTGAAAACCGTATATGATCCCGAGATTCCGGTAAACATATACGATTTGGGACTGATATATAAGATTGATTTGCAAGACGATGGAGAGGTGGCGATTGACATGACGCTGACCGCCCCCAATTGTCCGGCTGCCGATTTCATGATGGAGGATGTTCGCCAGAAAGTGGATTCGGTGGAGGGAGTCACTTCATCGGTGGTGAATCTGGTGTTCGAACCCGAATGGGACAAGGACATGATGACTGAAGAGGCCAAACTGGAACTGGGATTCCTTTAAATAACAGAAACAATGAAGAACGTATATTTTCTTTCCGATGCACATTTAGGTTCCCGGGCCATAGCGCACGGGCGGACTCAGGAGCGCCGTCTGGTGAATTTTCTGGATAGTATAAAACATCATGCGGCAGCGGTGTATCTGTTAGGAGATATATTCGATTTCTGGTATGAGTTCAAGTTGGTAGTGCCAAAAGGATATACCCGTTTCTTGGGGAAGATTTCCGAACTGACCGACTTGGGAGTGGAGGTTCATTTCTTTATCGGCAATCATGATATATGGTGTGGCGACTACCTGGAGAAAGAATGCGGAGTGACTATCCACCGCCGGCCGCTCACTTGTGAGATTTACGGCAAGGAGTTTTTGCTGGCGCATGGCGACGGGCTGGGAGACAAGGACGCCCGGTTTAAATTGTTGCGTACCATGTTTCATAGCACCACTTTGCAGACCCTGTTTTCGGCCATTCACCCGCGTTGGAGTGTAGAGCTGGGACTGGAATGGGCCAAGCACAGCCGCCTGAAGCGGGAAGGGGGAAGAGAACCCGAATATATGGGCGAGGATAAGGAACCGCTAGTGCTGTATACAAAGGAATATCTGAAAACCCATCCTAACATCAATTATTTTATTTACGGTCATCGCCACATTATGCTCGATCTGATGCTGAGCCGCACTTCGCGCATGCTGATTTTGGGCGACTGGATACAAGATTTCTCGTATGCCGTATTTGATGGCGAAAACATGTTTCTCGAACAATACGTGGAGGGGGAGAGCCGGCTTTCCGGCCAATGACGGCTATTTCACGAGTGTCTTCTACTGCTTCTGCATAACTACTTTTGTATATTTACTGTCGGGGCTTGTCTTATGGTAATGAGGCTTGCCCTTTCTTTCTATATACTTGCTCTCAGCTGTTTCCAAAGTTTTTGAAGGCCTTATGCATACTTGCTTACTTCCTATATACTTCTTAAAACTTCGGCGATGTTCTATAAAACACCGCCGAAGTTTTATAGAACACCGCCGGAAATCATTAGAACACCGCCGGTGTTTTAAGAATAGAAGCGGCAAGCGACAAGTATTCGTGAGGAAACAAAGAAGTTTTCGACCGCAAAGAATGAAGTTTCTGTAGGGCGAGTGCAAACGAAGAAGTGGCTATGGAAACCGAATTGTTCGGAAAGTAGATAAAGAAATGAACAGAAAGTCATAAAAAAAGAGGAGATGGCTGGCTCTCCTCTTTTTTTATGATTTGTACGGATTTGACCGGTTGTGATTATTTGTTCAAAATGGCCAAAGTGTCGCTGGCAATCATCAGTTCCTCGTCTGTCGGGATAACAACTACCTTTACTTTGGAGTCGTCGGCAGAGATGACAGCTTCTTCTCCACGAACCTTGTTCTTTTCGGGGTCGATCTTCACGCCCATGAACTCCAGGCCTTCGCAAACTTCGGAACGGCAGTTCATCTGATTTTCTCCCACTCCGCCGGTGAATAGGATGATGTCTACTCCGCCTAGTGCGGCCGCGTATGCACCGATATATTTCTTGATGCGGTAGAAGTACATCTTCTCGGCCAGAATAGCTTTCGGATTTCCGGCAGCTACGGCAGCTTCCAGTTCGCGCATATCGCTGGATACGCCCGAAACACCCAAGACGCCGCTTTTTTTGTTCAGCAAGTTGGAAACACCGGTCGGGGTCAGCCCTTCTTTTTCCATGATGAAGGTCACGGCACCGGCGTCGATGTCACCGCTGCGCGTACCCATTACCAGACCTTCCAGCGGAGTGAGCCCCATGCTGGTGTCCATGCATTTGCCGTCCTTGATAGCAGAGATGGAACCGCCGTTGCCGATGTGGCAAGTGATGATTTTCTTTCCTTTCGGATCCACACCCAGGAATTCGCATACTCGTTGTGAAACATAGCGGTGGGAAGTTCCGTGGAAACCATAGCGGCGTACACCATATTTTTCATACAGTTCGTACGGGATGGCATACATGTATGCGTAGTCGGGCATAGTTTGGTGAAACGCCGTATCAAATACACCTACTTGGGGGACATTGGGCAGAATGGCAGAAACAGCATTCACACCTTTCAGGTTGGCCGGATTGTGAAGCGGAGCCAGGTCGTTGCAGGCAATGAAAGCGTCCAGCACTTCTTGGTTCAGCAATACGGATTCGCTGAAACGTTCGCCGCCGTGCACCATGCGATGGCCCACTGCGTTGATTTCATCCAACGACTTGATGGCGCCATATTCTGGGCTTATCAATGTGTTCAAGATGAATTCGATACCGGCAGTGTGTTCCGGAATGTCTTTTTCCAGTATTTTCTTCTCGCCGCCGGGCAAGGTCAGTTTCAGGAAAGAACCTGCCAGACCGATTTTTTCAATACCGCCCTGTGCCAGGATTTCTTTGGTAGTCATATCAAATAATTTGTATTTGATGGAAGAGCTACCGCAATTGAGCACTAATATTTTCATGATGTTGTTGTTTGAAGGAAATGATTATTTGTTTTCTTTTGCAGCGATGGCCTGATTGGCAGTGATGGCAATCATTTTATACACATCGTCGATAGAGCAACCGCGTGACAGGTCGTTCACCGGACGGGCGATACCTTGCAAGATGGGGCCGATGGCGGTGGCGTGTCCCAGGCGTTCTACCAGTTTGTAAGAGATGTTGCCTACTTCCAGGCAGGGAACAACCAATACGTTTGCTTTACCTGCAATTTCTGAGCCTGGAGCTTTGCTTGCGCCAATGTGTGGCACCAAAGCCGCGTCGGCCTGCAATTCGCCGTCAATTTTCAATTCTGGTGCCATTTGTTTGGCTATTGCCAAAGCTTCCACCACTTTGTCTACTACTTCATGTTTGGCAGATCCTTTGGTTGAGAAACTCAACATGGCTACACGGGGATCGATTCCGGCAACAGCCTGTGCGGTCTGAGCTGTACATACGGCAATCTGGGCCAATTGGTTGGCATCCGGCATTGGAGTTACGGCTACGTCACCCATCACGATGACACCGTTGTTTCCGTATTCGGGTGCATGAGTCAACAGCAGCATGGCGCCGGACACGCAAGTGATACCCGGGGTAGTCTTGATAATCTGTAAAGCAGGACGAAGCACGTTGCCGGTGGTGTTGCGTGCGCCGGCCAATTGTCCGTCGGCATCGCCGGCCTTGATGATGAGGCATCCTAAGTATAACGGGTCAACAACCAGTTTGCGGGCCTCTTCGATGGTCATGCCTTTCTTCTTGCGGAGCTCGCATAATAGCTGTGCATATTCTTCTTTTTTCGGATGGTCTTCAGGGTCAATGATGGTTGCTTTATCAATGTTTCCCAGGCCCCATTGGCTGGCCAGTTTCATGATTTCATCGGGGTTTCCCAATAAAATCAGGTCGGCAACACCGTCTGTCAATATTTGGTTGGCAGCTTTTAATGTACGTTCTTCTGTTCCTTCAGGAAGAACGATGCGCTGTTTGTTTGCTTTCGCGCGCTCAACGATTTCAGATATTAAATCCATGATACTATAATTAATTTGTTATGTTCTAAAAAGACGAGAGTTGTTTTTCACGATGCAAAATTAGCTAAATTTGCCATATCTACATGGCAAAATCTATATTATTTTTGGCTTAAAGTATGCAAAAAGTGTATGTTGTTGAACACCAAACGGGATGTTTCCTTAACTTTGCACCGGTTTCAATAAGTTTTAATAAATTAATAAGGTATGATTCGTCAGTGTGCCATTTTATTTGGCTGTTTGGCTTTGGGTGAATTGATTGTTTTCCTGACGGGCGTTAAGTTGCCTTCCAGCATCATAGGAATGTTGTTGCTCACCTTTTTTCTTAAGTTGGGTTGGATCAAACTGCATTGGGTGCAAGGCTTGTCCGATTTTCTGGTTGCTAATCTGGGTTTCTTCTTTGTGCCGCCCGGTGTGGCGCTGATGCTTTACTTCGATGTCATCGAAGCGCAGTTCTGGCCGATAGTGATTGCTACGGTGGCCAGTACGGTGTTGGTTTTAGTAGTGACAGGATGGGTTCATCAATTAGTTAGAAAATCAAATGGAATATTTAGAAAATAAATTCTTTCTGCTGGCACTTACTTTCGGCGTGTTTTTCTTGTCGCGCATGTTGCAGAAAAAAACAGGATGGGTGGTGTTGAATCCGATTCTGCTTACCATTGCCGTGTTGATTTTGTTTTTGAAATTCACAGGCATCAGTTATGAAACCTATAATGAAGGTGGCCATTTGATAGAGTTTTGGTTGAGGCCGGCTGTGGTGGCGTTGGGTGTGCGGCTTTATTTGCAATTGGAGATGATAAAGAAACAGTTGCTTCCCATTATTGTTTCACAACTGGCCGGCTGTTTGGTGGGGTTGCTCTCTGTGGTGGTCATTGCTCGGTTGCTGGGGGCCACTCCCGACATCATCTGTTCGCTGGCTCCCAAGTCGGTGACCACTCCCATTGCTATGGAGGTATCGAAAGCCACCGGAGGGATTCCTTCTTTGACGGCTGCCGTGGTGGTGGTTGTCGGTTTGTTCGGCGCTGTATTTGGTTTCAAAGTATTACGGATCGGCCATGTGGGCAGCCCTATCGCGCAAGGGCTTTCTATGGGAACGGCCACTCATGCGGTGGGTACTTCTACAGCAATGGAAATCAGTAGCAAGTATGGAGCGTATGCCGGATTGGGCTTGACTTTGAACGGGATAATGACAGCTCTTTTTACACCGACTATTCTCAGATTGATGGGCCTGATCTAACAAAAGCCGGTTGTTTTTGTTATATAGGGAAAATGACAATAGATGGCGGAATAATCGTTATGATAGAATTTAAGAATATACTCTTGGCAGATAAAGACTTGATACAGTCTTTCACTCTGAATACTCAGTGTCGTAATTGCGACTTGTCTTTTGCTAACCTGTGCAGCTGGAGTTTTTTGTATCAGACCAAGTATGCGGTGATGAATGATTATCTGTTGCTGCGTTTCTGTATGGGCGAGGAATTGGTTTATATGATGCCTGTAGGCAAAGGGGATGTGAAACCTGTGCTCGACGCCTTGATAGAGGATGCGGCTGCGATGGGAGTGAAGTTTCGCATGCTGGGGATATGTGTGGGCATGAGGGCGGATCTGGAGGCGGCGATGCCGGGACGGTTTACCTTTACTGCAGACCGGGATTATTTTGATTATATTTATCAGCGCACGGAGCTGGCTTCATTGAAAGGAAAAAAGTATCAGGCCAAGCGGAATCATATCAATAAATTCAAGAAACAATATCCTGATTATGAATACAAGGAATTGACTCCCGAACTGGTTGCCGAATGCCTGAAACTGGAAGAGGAATGGTGTCGCGTCAACGATTGTGACGAACAATTGGCACTGGAGGATGAACGCAAGTCCATGACATATGCATTGAACAACATGGAAGCGTTGGGACTGACCGGAGGTGTTTTGCACGTTAACGGAAAAATTGCCGCCTTCACCTACGGTGCTCCCATCAATCGTGAAACGTGGGACATTTGTGTGGAAAAAGCGGATACAAGCATCGAAGGCTCTTATGCCATGATCAATTATGAATATGCGAACCATATCGATGGACAATATATATACATAAACCGTGAGGAGGATCTTGGACTGGATGGTTTGCGTAAAGCAAAACTTTCGTATCAGCCTGCCATTCTGCTCGAAAAATGCATAGCAGAACTCAATGAACACAAAGGATGAAGTGAAAGCGTTGTGGAAACTCTGTTTCGATGACAGCGATGAGTTTACCGACTTATATTTCAGAATGAGGTATAAAGATGAGATAAACAGAGTGGTCCGTGAAGGCGGGAGAGTGGTTTCTGCTTTGCAGATGATACCTTATCCCATGACTTTTTGTGGTGGAGTGATTCCGGTATCGTATATATCGGGGGCTTGTACGCATCCTGCTTGTAGGAAGCGGGGTGTCATGAGACGCTTGCTGGAGGAAACACACCGGTATATGTATGAAGAAGGTGTGTTGCTGGCTTTACTGATTCCTGCCGAAGAGCGGTTGTTCGGTTATTATGCCCGATCGGGATATGTACCTGCTTTTGGCTATGCGATGGAACGGGTACAGGCGGACGGCCTGTGTCCTTCGCCTGAATATAAGGTGGAGGTGTGCGAGTGTCCTGATGCGGAACATTATCGTTATTTTGATTCGCATGTCCGTATGCGTCGGAGTTGCATCTTGCATACCATGGAAGATTGGGAGGTCATTATGGCTGATATGCGACTGAGTGATGCCAGGTTGCTGGTTGCTTGTGAAGCAGGCAGGATAGTGGGAATGGCGTTTGCGGTAATGAATGGTGATACCTTATATATAAAGGAACTGCTGACTGATACGGATGCGGCGCGGGATTCTTTGTTGTACGAAGCGGCCTATATATATAAGGTGCAAACAATGGTTTGTTTTCTTCCATCGTCGGCCGGAACATTGTATCGGGGTATGGCAAGAGTTATCCATGCAGAGAAGATGTTGAGAATCTTTGCCCGTAATTATCCGGAGGTGGAATGTTATATACACGTTGAGGGCGACGAGGCGATTGCTGAGAACAACGGATATTATACGTTGAAGGGAGGTGTATGTCGGCGTGGAAGGATGGCGGAAAAGGAATATCGTTATTACACACCACACGGTCTTACCCGTTTTTTGTTGGAAGCAGAACATTCATACATGAGCTTGATGCTGGACTGAGTATAAGCCTGATGCCAATCTTCGTGAATCTGTTTCGTGGGCGGAAGCCCCAAAGGGGGGGCTTCCTATGCAGGATGTTGTTCAGTCTTCTTTAGTCAGAATCCGTTCCAACTCTTCTGCCGTCAGTTTCAAACGGAATTGTCCCTTATGGGCGATGGAGATTCCTCCCGTTTCTTCCGATACGATAATGGCCAATGCGTCTGTTTCTTGTGAGACTCCCATGGCGGCACGATGTCTTAGTCCTAATTCTTTGGGGATGTTCAAGTCATGGGAAACGGGAAGAATGCAGCCGGCAGCTTCGATTCGTTTGTGGCGGATAATCATGGCTCCGTCATGCAACGGACTGTTCTTGAAGAATATGTTTTCTATCAGCCGCTGATTCACATTGGCGTCAATCGTATCTCCGGTGCGCACAATATCGTTCAGGGGAACACTTTTTTCGATGACAATCAGCGCGCCCACTTTTCCTTTGCTCATGCTCATGCAGGCCATGACTATCGGCATGATATCCGCTTTCTCTGTTTTTTCCTGTTTGTTGCCGGTCAGTGCACGGAAAAAGCGTCCTAATTGCTTGTGGGAACCCAGTGTGACCAGGAAGCGTCGTATGTCATCCTGAAAAAGAATGATCAGGGCCAATACACCTACACTGACCAGTTTGTCGAAGATAGATCCCAATAGCTTCATTTCCAATACTTGGGATACAATCAGCCAGATACCTATGAATACCAAGATACCTATGAAAATATTGATAGACCCTGAATCTCTCATCAGGCGGTAAGTCTGATAGAGCAAATAAGCTACCAGCAGAATATCAATGAGATCCTTTATACTAAAATCAATAAACATCTTTCTTATTTACACTATTTACTGTTTATAATTTCCTTTGTTGGATATGGGGCGTCAGAAGGCGGCGCATTCTTTCATCTTTCCTACTATCTTTACGGCTTCCATAGCGGCTTTTACGTCATGAACCCTCAGTATGTCGGCTCCTTTCTGCAGGGCGATGGTATTCAGTATTGTCGTGCCGTTCAGAGCCTCGTCGGGATTTCCTTCCAATAGTTTATAAATCATCGATTTGCGCGATATGCCTACCAGTAACGGAAGTTCGAACAGGCTGAATTCCTCCAGATGGTTCATCAACTGATAATTATGTTCTAATGTTTTCCCAAATCCGAAACCGGGATCCAAAATGATGTCTTTCACTCCCAAGTCGTGCAAGCGTTGTACTTTTTCCGAGAAATAGAAAAAGACTTCTTTCAGCAGGTTGTCATAATGCGGATTCATTTGCATGTTTTGCGGAGTGCCTTGCATGTGCATGATGATATAAGGCACTCCCAATCGGGCAATGGTGTCGAACATTTGGGAGTCCATCTCTCCGGCGGCAATGTCATTGATGATGGCTACTCCATATTCTTCCACACACATCCGTGCTACGTCTGCACGGAACGTGTCGACCGACACCACGCATCCGGGATGATGACGATTGATGATTTCCAGTCCCATACGCAAGCGGCGCATCTCTTCCTGGGGGGAGATGTGTTCGGCGTTAGGGCGTGAGGAATAGGCACCTATATCAATGATGGTAGCGCCTTCTTCCATCATTTGGGAGGCACGGTTGATAATTTCTTCTTCTGTTTGCTGACGGCTGCCGGCATAGAACGAGTCGGGGGTGACATTCAGGATTCCCATTACTTGAGGCTGGGAGAGGTCCATCAGTTTCCCGTTGACATTAATGTATTTGGTGGTTTTGGTTTCCATTGTTTACGGCTTGTCACATTTAGGTTGCACAAAAGTACGCACAATTATTGAGTTTTTGTTATTTCATGAATTATTTTTCAGTTATCTTTGTTCTTACTAATTTAAAATGCAAGATCAGAGATGGATATTTCTACTTTATATAAGTGTTTTGCGGAATGCGGCAAAGTGACTACCGACAGTCGGAATTGCCCCGAAGGATCTATGTTCATAGCTTTGAAAGGGGAGACGTTCAATGGAAATGCCTATGCGGCTCAGGCATTGGAAAAGGGATGTCGGTATGTTGTGATAGACGAGGTAAAATATGTGGCCGATGGGGATTCGCGCATTCTGCTGGTAGACGATTGCCTGAAGGCATTGCAGGAGTTGGCCAACTATCACCGGCGTAAGATGGGTACCCGCATCATCGGCATTACGGGAACCAACGGAAAGACCACTACCAAGGAGCTGATGGCCGCTGTGTTGCAAAAAAGGTTTGAGGTGCTTTATACACAGGGGAATTTGAACAATCACATCGGGGTTCCTTTGACATTGCTGAGACTCACTTCCCGGCATGAACTGGCCGTCATTGAGATGGGGGCGAATCATCCGGGCGAAATCAAAGCGCTGACCCGTATCGTAGAACCGGATTATGGTATCATTACGAATGTGGGCAAGGCGCATCTGGAAGGTTTCGGATCTTTCGAGGGGGTTATCCAAACCAAAGGGGAATTGTATGACTATTTGCGTAACAACGGGGAGCATCTTATCTTTATTGACAAGGACAATGAACATCTTGCTTCCGTTTCTCAGGGGCTTACCCACATCGGATATGGCATGGAAGGCGGTGAGACACTTTACGTTAGCGGGCGGCTTGGCTCCTGTACTCCGTTTCTGTCGTTCGAATGGAAGTACAAGGAGGAGTGGTTGGAAGTAAATACCCGCCTTATCGGCAGCTATAACATGAAGAATGCTTTAGCCGCTATTGCAGTGGGGCTCTTTTTTGGTGTTCCGTCCCGGATGATTGGTGAAGCACTGGAGGCGTATGTTCCTCATAACAACCGTTCGCAGTTGACAGAAACCGCCGACAACAGGCTGATTGTTGATGCCTACAATGCGAACCCCACCAGTATGATGGCGGCTTTGGAGAATTTCAGGTTGATGGATGTCGCTCATAAGATGGTTATCTTGGGCGATATGAAAGAACTGGGAGAGGCCGCTCGTGAGGAGCATCAGAAGATTGCTGATTACTTGGCTGAATGTAAATTCGACCGCGTGCTTCTGGCAGGCGAGGAATTTGGCAAGGTGAATCTTTCTTACGAGCATTATAAAAACGTGGAAGCACTGAAAGAGGTATTGGAGAAGGATAAACCGAAGGAATATTATATTTTAATCAAGGGCTCCAACAGCATGAAGCTGGCCCAGTTGCAGGATATATTATAAGGTATAGGTGCTCCCTCCTTGTTTGGGTATCATTATTATGAAAGCAATACGTTTTTCTGTTCTGAGATATGTGCTGCCAGCATGCTTCCTTTTGTATATCGTGCTGTGTCGCTTTTGTCCCGTCTTGGCCGAGGGGTATGCCCGTCATGTCTATCCATGCTTGTCGGCGTTTTTGTCTGCCGTGGCCTCTATTTTCCCCTTTTCGCTAGAGGAGGTGCTGGTTGTGGGAGTCATGCTCTGGGTGGTGGCGTATCCGTTCTTCGGGCTACGGAAGGGGAAAAACTGGAAATCCATTGGAGGTAGGGAAATAGAAGTGTTGGCATGGATTTATATCTGGTTCTACCTGGGGTGGGGGCTTACCTATTTCAGATATCCTTTATATTCGCGTGTCCGGGTTACTCCTGTCCGTTATGAGGAGCAGGCTTTTCAGCGTTTCTTGAGGACTTATACGGATAGTCTGAACCACACTTATAGGGCGGATCTTGATTGGGAGATGAAGGACATGGGGCAGCAGATAAAGGACTTTTATGGAAAATTGTCATCTGCTTTTGGCCTGGCTGTCCCGAAAAGCTATCAGACTCCTAAGTATTTCACATTCACTTCCCTTTATTCGGGAGTCGGGGTGCTTGGGTCTATGGGACCGTTCTTTGCCGAGGCGCAACTGAATGCGGATTTGCTTCCTGTTCAGCTTCCTTTCACCTATGCTCATGAGTATTCTCACCTGCTGGGAGTAAGCAGCGAGGCTGAGGCGAATTATTGGGCCTATCAGGCTTGTCTGTCTTCTTCTTCTCCGGCAATGCGTTACTGTGGTTATTTCGGCATCCTGCCATACGTGCTTGCCAATGCCTCTTCTTTATTGCCCAAGGACGAGTTTCGTGAATGGGTAAAGACCATCCGTCTCGAGGTCATACGGGAGTATGAACGGAGGCGGACTTATTGGGCCGGTCTGTATAGTCCCTCAATAGGCAGGTTGCAGGATTATTTGTATGATTGGTTTCTGAAGAGCAATCAAATTTCCTCCGGCAGGAAAAACTATGCGGAGGTGATCGGCATTATTCTTTCCATTCCTTCTGTTTCATGTGGCCCGACGGCAGATCACCGCGCTTGTCCTTAAAATAATGCTTTGGAATGAAGTTTGTATGTATCCGGCTCCTTCCATTCTCGTACCGTTGACGCAGCATCCTAATCATGTAGGCCTGTGCATCGGAACATAGCAGGCTTGTTCGCTGTACAAGCTTGGCCTGTTCATTGAACAAGCCTAGCCTGTTTGTTGCACAAACTTGGCTTGTGCGTCGCAACGGGTTCCGCCTTGTCGTAAAAACACGTACGTATGTGTGGGCTTGTACATACGTACGTATAGGCTTACACATACGTATGTATAGGCTTACACGTACGTACGTGCAAAGTACATCATCCCCTTATCAGGTTGCTTCTTCTCCTTCTCCCTTCATTCTTTCATTTTTAGTGAAACGGTCTATCAATCAACTGGTTAATAATGACAGGACATCCCCTCACGGCCCTTTCAGCCACATGCCTGGGTCCTTTCACATCTGCCTTTGGCGGTTTCACACCATGCAGCCTTTGTGTGCCGATGAAAGGAGGCTGAAAGGAGAATGAAAGGACCCGACGGAGTGTCTTTTCACAGCCGGAACCCCCATCAACAGGGCGTTTCGGCGGCCAATGAAAGGAGGAAGGGAAAAGTTGAATCACGTCAAAAACCGTGTCCTTATTTGAAGGGGCAACCACGCAAAATAGTCATTTTTTTATCTTGTCGGTGTGGAAATATTGCGGTTTATATATACCTTTGTAGCATACTGATTGAAAGGGGGATTTTCCTGATAGAATGGGATGTGACAACCTGCATGAACCATATACTGTATAAAAGAAATAAAAAGAAAATAGTATTGATCATTATGAAAAAGTTATTGACTGTATTGCTGGCAGTTCTGCTACTGGCCGGATGTATCGGAAATAAGCCTGGAACATTCGAAGCCGGTAAGAATACCTTCTTGTTGAACGGAAAGCCATTCGTTGTCAAGGCTGCCGAAGTACACTATCCGCGTATTCCCTGTGAGTATTGGGAACATCGTATAGAAATGTGCAAGGCGTTGGGCATGAACACACTTTGCCTGTATGTCTTTTGGAATTTGCATGAAGAAACTCCGGGTAATTATGATTTTACGGGCAATAAAGACATTGCAGCTTTTTGCAAGCTGGCTCAAAAGCATGGCATGTATGTCATTGTGCGTCCTGGTCCGTATGTATGTGCAGAGTGGGAAATGGGCGGCCTTCCCTGGTGGTTGCTGAAGAACGACAGTGTGGAGTTGCGTACGCTCGACCCTTTCTATATGCACCATGTGGGTGCCTTTATGCATGAAGTGGGCCGTCAGTTGGCAGATTTGCAGATCACCCGTGGTGGCAATATCATCATGGTGCAGGTAGAAAATGAGTATGGCTCCTATGCTACCGACAAGCCTTATGTTTCTGCTATCCGCGACACAGTGCGTGCAGCCGGTTTTACTGAAGTGCCTTTGTTCCAGTGCGACTGGAGTTCTAATTTTCAAAACAACGGGCTGGACGATTTGCTTTGGACGATAAATTTTGGTACAGGTGCCGATATTGACAAACAATTTGCCAGACTGAAAGAGGCACGTCCGGATGCTCCGCTGATGTGCAGTGAGTTTTGGAGCGGATGGTTTGACCATTGGGGACGCAAACACGAGACCCGCGATGGACAAATCATGGTGGACGGATTGAAGGAAATGATGGATAAAGGGATCTCTTTCAGTTTGTACATGACACATGGAGGAACCACTTTTGGTTGGTGGGGTGGTGCTAATAACCCGGCTTATTCGGCTATGTGCAGCAGTTATGATTACGATGCTCCTATCAGTGAGGCAGGATGGGCTACCGACAAATATTTTGCTTTGCGCAACATGTTGAAGAATTATACGAAGGAGGGGGCTACGCTGCCCGAAGTTCCCGATGCTTTGCCGGTAATGGAGATTCCTGTCATCCGATTCAATCAGATCGCTCCGCTTGTTCACGATTTGCCAGAGCCTAAACAGACAAAAGAAATCTTGCCGATGGAGAAATTCGATCAGGGATGGGGAAGTATTCTGTATCGTACTTCTTTACCAAAGGATGTGAAGGAAGGGACCGTTTTGAAAATTACCGAACAACATGACTGGACACAAGTGTTTGCTGATGGCAAGTTGTTGGGACGGCTGGACCGTCGTGGCGGCGAGCAGGAATTGACACTGCCTGCCTTGAAGGCCGGTGTGCAGCTTGATTTGCTGGTGGAAGCCATGGGACGTGTAAACTTTGACAAGTCCATTCACGATCGGAAAGGCATCACCGAGAAAGTGGAACTGGTGAGTGGTAAAGAAACCGAAATATTGAAAGGATGGACTGTTTACAATTTCCCGGTAAGCTATGACTTTGTATCGGCTCGGAATTTCCAGGATATGAACTCGTCGGCCGTTTGTGGCATAGAGAAGGATGACGAGAGTGTGCCTGCTTACCATCGCGCCACGTTCACTTTGGACAAGGTGGCCGATACATTCCTGAACATGGAATCGTGGGGAAAAGGTATGGTATGGGTGAATGGACATGCCATGGGACGTTTCTGGGAAATCGGTCCTCAGCAAACCCTGTTCATGCCGGGATGTTGGCTGAAGAAAGGAGTGAACGAGATCATTGTTCTTGATCTGAAAGGACCGAAGGAAACCATCGTTACCGGATTGGACAAACCTATCCTGGATATGCTTCGCACAGAAGTCTCCGAAACACACCGCAAACAAGGACAGACTATTAAGTTGGATAAGGAAAAGCCTGTGGTTACCGGTGTTTTCAAGGATGGAAACGGCTGGCAGGAAGTAAAGCTGCAGGCAACTAAAGGACGTTATTTCTGTCTAGAGGGTTTGTCGTCTTTTGATAAGACGAATATAGCTGCTATTGCCGAATTCGATGTATTGGACGAGAAAGGAGGGAAAATCTCTCGTGAACATTGGAATATTGTTTATGCCGACAGTGAGGAAATCCGTATCGGAAACCGTACGGCTGATAAGATTTATGACTTGCAGGAAAGCACTTTTTGGCAGACTGTGGACAACGTTGCTTATCCCCATCAGCTGGTGATAGACTTGGGTAAAGAATATACGGTGACCGGTTTCCGTATTTTACCTCGTGCGGAACAAGGAGCTCCAGGTATGATAAAGGATTATAAGGTCTATATAAAAGCGACTGCTTTCAGTTATTAAACTAGAAGTTCTTTATGTAGAAACAGGTTCGGTTGCTTGGGTCGACACTATTTGGGCCGAAGCAATCGAATGTTTTTTCGGCTCTAGTTTTACTCCCTTCCGTCGGCCCCCCACATCATCTTTTCCCGTAGGGTGTTGAAGAAGATGTGACTATTGCGTTTTATTACATTAATTTTATATCCGGCTTTTCGGATGGTGAGTCGGCTGCCTTCCCAGCAGGTTTCGCTTCGTCCGTCTATGGCGACTAGGAAGTTGTGGCTGCGGCTTTCCACGTCCAATGTGATCTCGCTGTCGTCTTTAATTACGATGGGGCGCACGTTCAGGCTATGGGGAGCCACCGGAGTGATGGCGATGGTGTCGCTGTGGGGCACGATGACAGGTCCACCCACACTCAGTGAATAGGCGGTAGATCCGGTGGGGGTGGCGATTACCAGTCCGTCGGCCTGGTAAGTAGTGAGATAGGCTCCGTTGATGGCCGTGTGGATGGAAATCATGGAGGAGCTGTCGCGTTTTAATATTGCTATCTCGTTCAGCCCAAACGGATATCCTTTTAACTCCTGTTCTTTGCAAAAGACTTGCAGTACGCTGCGGTCCTCTGTCCGGTAGTTTCCGGTGTAGATGTCATCGAATGTGTCTTCCATTTCTTCGGGAGAGACGTCTGCCAAAAAACCTAGTCGTCCTGTGTTGATGCCCAGAATGGGGATGTTGCGTGCGCCTACCCGGCTAGCTGCTTTCAGAAACGTTCCGTCTCCTCCAATGCTCAGCACCATGTCGGCTTCAAAATCGTTTCCGTCAAACACTTTAGCGTGGTAGATGCTCATGGCGAGGTTGTTTGTCAGAAAATGGTAGAACTCGCGGCTGATGTAGGTTTCGGCATTATGTCGGGCCAGAAGAGACAACAGACGTTCCACATGAGTCGACTTCTTGGCTTGGTAAGTGTTCCCGAAAAGAGCGAATTTCATTGGGCGCATATTCATTAGTTAATTTTATAAATCTTTTGTTTGGCAAAATGGGGTTGGTTTTGATAAAACCTGCTAACTTTGCACTTCGGAATTGCAAAGATATAATATATTGCTAAGATGACAAAGTTAAGTGTGAATATAAACAAAGTGGCTACTTTGCGTAATGCCCGGGGGGGAGATAATCCTAACGTGGTGAAAGTGGCTTTGGATTGTGAAGCGTTTGGAGCGGAAGGCATCACGGTGCATCCCCGTCCCGACGAACGCCATATCCGTCGTAGCGATGTGTATGAACTTCGTCCGTTGCTCACTACAGAATTTAATATTGAGGGATATCCTTCACCCGAATTTATCGATTTGGTGCTGAAAGTGAAACCTCATCAGGTGACGCTGGTGCCCGATGCACCCGATCAGATTACTTCTAATGCCGGTTGGAACACCAAGACGAATTTGGCTTTTCTGACCGAACTGATGGATACTTTCGGGCATGCGGGTATTCGTACCTCCATCTTTGTTGGGGCGGACAAGGAAATGATTGAATATGCTGCCAAGGCGGGGGCCGACCGGGTGGAACTGTATACGGAACCGTATGCCGTGCTTTATCCCCGAAATCCAGAAGCGGCTGTTGCTCCTTTTGTTGAGGCGGCCAAGATTACCCGTAGCTTGGGGATGGGACTGAATGCAGGACACGACCTCAGTTTGGCCAATTTGAAGTATATGCACGATCATATACCTTGGCTGGACGAGGTGTCTATTGGGCATGCGTTGATAAGCGATGCACTTTATATGGGATTAAAACAAACGATTGAAGAATATAAAAATTGTCTTCGTTAATGATGATGAATATCACTTTACTGGCTGCACAGACAGCCTTGGCGGATACCCTGGCCGGGGGTAATCCTACATTGACTCCCGTATCGGGAGAGGCACAAATGAATCTTTGGGATATGGCGGTAAAAGGCGGATGGATCATGCTTGTGCTGGCATTGTTGTCCGTAGCGTGTTTTTATATTTTCTTTGAGCGCCTGGCGTACATCCGTAAGGCGGGCAAGGAAGATCCGTTGTTTATGGAGCGTATCCGTGATTATATCCGGACTGGAGAAATCAAGTCGGCCATCAACTATTGCCGTATTACTAATACTCCTTCTGCGCGGATGATCGAAAAGGGGATCTCGCGTATGGGGCGTCCGGTTGCCGATGTGCAGGCAGCCATAGAGAATGCAGGAAATATTGAAGTGGCAAAACTGGAAAACGGATTTCCGGTCATTGCTACCGTATCGGGCGGAGCTCCGATGATTGGTTTTCTAGGGACAGTGACCGGTATGGTACGTGCATTTTGGGAAATGGCCAATGCCGGTAATAACATCGACATCACTTTGCTGTCGGGAGGTATCTACGAGGCTATGATTACTACCGTGGGCGGTTTGGTGGTGGGTATTGCCGCCATGTTTGCCTACAATTATTTGGTGGCATGTGTAGACAAGGTAGTAGGCCAGATGGAGGCCCGTACGATGGATTTTATGGACTTGCTGAATGAACCGGCTCAAAAATAAGACTGTATGGCGTTGAAAAGAAGACAAAAGATATCGCCCAACTTCAGTATGGCGTCTATGACGGACCTCATATTCCTGTTGCTGATATTCTTTATGATCACCTCTACCATGGTGTCGCCCAATGCCATCAAGGTGTTGCTTCCGCAAGGTAAGCAGCAGACTTCGGCAAAGCCGCTCACCAGGGTGATTATAGACAAGAATCTGAATTTCTATACCGCTTTTGGTAATGAGGATGAGATGCCGATTGATTTGGAGGAATTGCCGGCGTTCTTGCAACGGTGTGCCGAGAAAGAACCCGAGATGTACGTGGCGCTTTATGCCGATGAGGTAGTTCCTTATCGCGAGATTGTAAGGGTGCTGAATATTGCTAATGAAAATCACTTCAAGATGGTGTTGGCCACGCGTCCGCCTGAGAAGAAACGTTAAGATTGAACATGAAGAAAAATAAGATAACAGGACTGGTCGGTACCATCGTACTGCATGTCATTCTTCTTATCCTGTTGCTGGTAATTGCCATAAGCCGTCCGCAGCTTCAAGAAGAGGAGGGTGTCCCTGTTATGCTGGGAAATGCGGAACTGTCTCAAGGTAATTCCGATCCGTATACACTGACGGATGTTGATATAATGAACGAGCCCGAAGCTCCGGCACCCGATGTGCCCGAACCTGAGACGGTGCCTCCTGTAGAAGCCAAAGAGGAAATGATTACCCAAACGGAGGAAGAGACTGTGGCTGTGCCCGAAAAGAAACCTGTAAAGGAAACTCCCAAGAAAGAAGTCCCTAAGAAAGAAGTCCCTAAAAAGGAGACTCCCAAGCAAGAAAAGCCAAAGACGGATCCGCCTAAAGAAACGGTGAAACCGAAAGAGAAGACGGAGGCCGAGAAGCGTGCCGAAGCGGAAAAGGCGGCGGCCGAGAAGAAGGCTGCAGCCGAAAGGGCGGCGGCTGAAGCGGCTGCAAAAAAAATAGCCGGTGCTTTTGGCAAGGGAACCCAGATGGGAAATAAAGGAACAGGCACTACGGGAACAGGGCTGGAAGGAAGTCCGACGGGGAACGCTTCGGAAGGAAAATCGACCGGAGTAGGAGGTTATGGCACTTTTGACCTTAGCGGACGTTCGCTGGGTAGTGGAGGACTGCCCAGACCTGTTTATAATGTACAGGACGAGGGGCGTGTGGTGGTGACCATTACCGTAAATCCGGCTGGACAAGTGATTAGTACAAGTATCAACAAACGTACCAATACGGTGAATGCTTCGCTGAGAAAAGCGGCTGAGGAAGCTGCGCGCAAAGCACGCTTCAACCAAGTGGACGGAGTGAACAACCAAACGGGTACCATAACATATTACTTTAAACTGAAGTAGCTTATGAAAACAATTTATGTATTTTTGGCAGAGGGCTTCGAAGAAGTGGAAGCACTGACTCCGGTAGATGTATTGAAACGTGCAGACTTGCCTGTCAAGACTGTTTCGGTGACCAAAACGGCCACTGTGACCGGTGCACACGGTATTCGGGTGACAGCCGATCTGTTGTTTGAAGAAGTGAGAGCAGAAGAGACGGAAATGATTGTACTGCCCGGCGGACTGCCCGGGGCAACCAATCTGGACGCTCACGAAGGACTGGGCCGCCTAATTGTGGATTTTGCTGAGGCAGGACGTCCGTTGGCGGCTATCTGTGCCGCTCCGTTGGTATATGGAAAACGTGGTTTGCTGAAAGGTAAGAAGGCGACTTGTTATCCGGGCTTCGAACAATTCTTGGAAGGAGCCGATTATACAGCTGCTCCGGTGGAAAAGGATGGCAACTTCATCACCGGTAAAGGACCGGGTGCTGCTATGGCTTTCTCATTTGCCATAGCAGAGAAATACGTCGGTGTGGAGAAGGTGAAGGAATTGAAGCGGGGCATGATGATTGAAGAATGAGCAGACATGTCATAATTGTTGCGGGAGGAAAGGGGCTGCGCATGGGTGGCGATATTCCCAAACAGTTTCTGCCGGTGGGAGGACGGCCTGTATTGATGCGCACTTTGGAAACTTTTTACACTTTTGATCCTTCTATACATATTATATTGGTTCTTCCGGTGAGCCAGCAGGCTTACTGGAAAGAACTTTGTGACACCTGCCACTTTGCTTTGCATCATGATATTGCCGATGGAGGCGAAACTCGTTTCTATTCCGTAAGGAACGGATTGGCATACGTAAAGGGCGAAGGCCTGGTAGGCGTTCATGATGGGGTTCGTCCTTTTGTTTCTCACGAGGTGATAGCCAGATGTTATGAGGCGGCTCGGCAGAAGAAAGCGGTGGTTCCTGTCGTAGAGGTGGTGGAGACTGTGCGCCGCTTGACGGAATGGGGAAGCGAAACGGTTCCTCGGAGTAGCTATAGGCTGGTGCAGACTCCGCAGGTGTTCGATGCGGCACTGCTGAGAGAGGCTTATTGTCAGAAATATACGGATGCTTTTACCGATGATGCTTCTGTGGTAGAAGCCATGGGGAAAAAAGTTTGGCTGGTGCCGGGAAACAGGGAAAATATCAAACTGACCACTCCTTTTGATTTGAAAATAGCGGAAGTTTTGGTTTGACATGTTCGATATCACTACACGTGACATAAAATATCTGCAAGGAGTAGGTCCGCAGCGTGCGGCCGTCCTGAACAAGGAACTGAATATTTATTCCTTGCATGATTTATTGTATTACTTTCCTTATAAATATGTGGATCGCAGCCGGCTTTATTATGTTCACGAAATAGATGGCAATATGCCTTACATCCAGCTGAAAGGCGAAATTCTCAGTTTTGAAACCTTTGGCGAGGGAAGGCAGCGCAGGCTGGTGGGCCATTTCTCGGATGGCACGGGCATTATTGATTTGGTTTGGTTTCAAGGAATCAAATATCTGTTGGAGCATTATAAGACGAAGACTGAATATATCGTTTTCGGCAAACCGACCGTGTTCAATGGTCGTATTAACGTGGCTCATCCCGATATGGATCCTTCGGGCGAACTAACCTTGTCTGCAATGGGACTGCAACCTTATTATAACACCACGGAAAGGATGAAGCGCGGTTTCTTGAATTCTCACGGGCTGGAGAAGTTGATGAAGAATGCGCTTGTCTTGTTGCAAGAACCTCTTGTCGAAACATTGCCCCCTTGGTTGGTGGAAGAGCATCATTTGATGTCTTTGGACGAGGCGATCTGCAATATCCATTTTCCTAAGAATCCCGAACTGCTGCGGAGGGCTCAATATCGTTTGAAGTTCGAGGAGCTGTTCTATGTGCAACTCAATATCTTGCGTTACAGCAAGGACAGACAACGCAAATATCGGGGCTTATGTTTCGAACGGGTAGGGGAGATTTTTAATACTTTCTATTCACATAATCTTCCTTTTGAACTGACCGGTGCGCAGAAGCGGGTGATAAAGGAAATCAGGAAAGACATGGGGAGCGGCCGGCAGATGAACCGCTTGCTGCAAGGCGACGTGGGGAGTGGAAAAACCTTGGTAGCCTTGATGTCTATGCTCATTGCATTAGACAATGGTTATCAGGCATGCATGATGGCACCTACGGAGATTCTGGCCGCCCAGCATTACGAAACCATCCGAAAATTCCTGTCTGGCATGGATGTGCATGTGGAATTGTTGATGGGATCCGTCAAAGGAAAGAAACGTGAAAAGATATTGAAAGACTTGCTGACAGGCGATGTTCAGATACTGATAGGTACGCATGCCGTTTTGGAAGATACCGTAGGATTTTCTTCTTTGGGAATGGTGATCATAGACGAGCAACATCGCTTTGGAGTGGCCCAGCGTGCCAAGTTGTGGAGTAAGAACGTCTGTCTGCCACATGTGTTGGTTATGACGGCTACCCCTATTCCTCGCACTTTGGCTATGACGCTGTATGGCGATCTGGATGTATCGGTCATCGACGAACTGCCGCCGGGCCGCAAACCCATTCAAACTATCCATCAGTTTGATAACCGTCGCGCTAGTCTTTATGCGTCTATCCGTAAACAGATAGCCGAAGGGCGGCAGGTCTACATTGTCTATCCTCTGATAAAAGAGAGCGAGAAGATGGATATCAAGAATCTGGAAGATGGGTACGAGCAGATTTGTGCCGAGTTTCCCGACTGTCGGGTGAGCAAGGTGCATGGCAAGATGAAGCCTGCGGAGAAGGATGCCGAGATGCAACGTTTTATCAGTGGCGAGACTCAGATCATGGTAGCCACTACGGTGATAGAAGTTGGGGTGAATGTCCCCAATGCCTCGGTGATGGTCATCGAGAATGCCGAACGTTTCGGGCTTTCGCAGTTGCATCAGTTGCGTGGTCGCGTGGGGCGCGGAGCCGATCAGTCTTATTGTATTTTGGTCACTACTTACAAATTGACCGAGGAAACCCGCAAGCGACTCGAAATAATGGTGCAGACCAATGATGGTTTCGAGATAGCGGAGGCCGATTTGAAACTTCGTGGTCCCGGTGACTTGGAGGGAACGCAGCAGAGTGGTGTCGCTTTTGATTTGAAGATAGCCGACGTGGCACGTGACGGTCAGTTGTTGCAGTATGTACGCGAGGTGGCAAGCAACATTGTAGACAAAGACCCTACGGGCACTTGTCCGGAAAATGCCGTTCTGTGGCAGCAATTGCAGGCGTTACGTAAGACGAATGTTAACTGGGCAGCCATCAGTTGATGCGCTTGTCCGGCATTGGGCTTGGAAATCTTTATATCTTCGGTTCACCTTTGGATGCTGAGATCCGTACGCAATGGGGTTTAAAAATCGTGTCTGCATCCTTATGTTTTTTCTTTCTTATGAAAATCCCTTAGTAGTAAGGCGGAAAAGGTTTAGGGATATGTATATGGCCTTTTAAAAAATTGAGCATGGCGACAGGATATAAAATGGTGAGTTATGATTTGTACTAAGGTTATATCGAACTGCCGTTAAGGTAATATATGAACGGCATGTTTTCACACGAGCAATGCATCTAGACGTTTGTCTTCTTATGAATTGTTATCGTACTGTTAAAAACAGGATATATGTTGCATAACATATTTTTTCGCCAATTTCCCTTGTTTAGACAAGTTCTCGGGCGTTTTGTTTACTATTTGCATGGGTATTACATAAAAAAAGAGTTAAATAAATGCTCTGTTTATCAATAAAAATGCTATCTTTGAGGGAATTTTTGAAAAAGAGCACACTATTAATCTTAAATGAACTGGTATTATGATGGAAAAGACGTTGGTTATATTAAAACCCTGCACCTTACAAAGGGGCTTGGTTGGTGAGATCACAAATAGATTTGAACGGAAGGGCCTGCGTTTAGCCGGAATGAAAATGGTTCAGTTGACAGATGAAGTGCTTAGCGAGCATTATGCTCATTTAAGTTTGAAGCCATTCTTTCAGCGTGTGAAAGATTCGATGATGGTTTGTCCTGTGATTGTATGTTGCTTTGAAGGGGTGGATGCCATTCAGGTAGTGAGGACGTTGACCGGTTCCACTAATGGTCGTTTGGCAGCTCCCGGAACAATCCGTGGAGATTATAGCATGAGTTTCCAGGAAAATATTGTTCATGCATCCGATTCGCAGGAGACAGCCGAGGTAGAATTAAAACGCTTCTTTAAGCCGGAAGAAATCTTCGAGTATAAACAAGCTGTATTTGGCTCGCTTTATGCAAACGATGAATATTAAAATGAAAAACAAAATAACGGATGTTCTTAAAATGTATTAAAGTAGTGGCGATGGCGGCCTTGGCCTTGGTCAGTCTGAATGTTTCCGGACAGGATTTGTTGGCACGTCAGGCACCCATCGACCGAAAATTGAAAACAGTAGATTCACTTGCCTTGATCCGTCAGATAAAAGCGGAAAAAGAAGCTTATCCGGCTTATAGTCTTTATCCCAATTGGAGCAATGACCGTGTTCATGCTTATGGCAATACGGTTGTCATTCCTGATACCTTTCGTATTGATATGACCGACTTTTACATGCCGACTACGAATACCAAAATAACTTCTAAGTTTGGCCCGCGTCGTCGCCGTATGCACAATGGGCTGGATGTGAAAGTATATATTGGCGATACCATTCGTGCGGCTTTTGCCGGAAAGGTGCGTATGGTAAAATACGAGCGTCGCGGATATGGAAAATATGTGGTGATTCGTCATGAAAACGGCTTGGAGACGGTATATGGCCATTTGTCTAAACAATTGGTGAATGAGGATCAATATGTGGAGGCCGGCGAAGTTATCGGATTGGGTGGAAATACAGGGCGTTCCACTGGATCGCATCTTCATTTTGAAACCCGTTTTCTAGGGCAGGCCATTGACCCGGCTCTGTTGTTCGATTTTGAAAAACAGGATATTGTGGCCGACTCTTATTTGTTCAGGAAGAATTCTAGCAAAAAGTATCAACCTAGCCAGAACTACAGCCAAAATGCGAATCTGATGGCTTCATCGGATGGGACCATCCGTTATCATAAGGTGAAGAGCGGTGATACGTTGGGACGCATCGCTCAACAGACAGGTACGTCTATTGACGCCTTGTGTAAATTGAATCATATAACTCGCAGGACCATTCTTCGTCCGGGGCAGGTGCTGAGGTGTTCGTAAGTGCGAGTTGACTAAGAAATATAAAATAGGGCGGAAAAGAGGATTCTTTTCCGCTTTTTATTTACGCCAGAACGGAAAAATGCGTAACTTTGTCGCCTAATCATGGAATGTGATGAAAGATACGAAACAACAATTTGAACATGTGATAGCTGTTTGCCGTGATTTGTTTGCCAAGAAACTGCACGATTACGGTGCAGCATGGCGTATCATGCGTCCTTCGTCGGTGACCGATCAGATTTTTATCAAGGCAAATCGTATCCGTAGTATTGAAATTAAAGGAGTGACGATGGTTGATGAGGGAATTCGTCCGGAATTTATGGCCATTGTGAATTATGGGATTATCGGATTGATTCAGCTGGAACTGGGCTATGCCGAAACGGATGACATGACTGAGGAGCGTGCCTTGGAATTATATGACCGGCATGCCAAACAGGCGTTGGAACTGATGTTGGCCAAAAATCATGATTATGATGAAGCATGGCGGAGCATGCGTGTCAGTTCGTATACTGATCTGATCTTGATGAAGATTTATCGCACCAAGCAGATCGAGGGGCATGATGGTGCTACTTGGGTGTCGGAAGGTATCGACGCCAATTACATGGATATGATTAATTATTCAGTATTCGGATTGATTAAATTGGAATTTGGAGAGTAAACGGTTACATAGCATCATTGGAATCTGGACAAACATTTGCCGCTTTTTACTGGCAGTGGTGTTTATATTTTCAGGTTTTGTCAAAGCGGTGGATCCGCTAGGTACCCAATATAAGATTCAAGACTATCTGGAAGCTTTTGGGCTGGCTTCATTGATACCGGCTTTTCTTCCTTTTCTTGTGTCGGTGTTGCAGGCTATGGTTGAGTTTTGTCTAGGTGGGTATCTCTTTTTTGGCATCCGTCGGCGGATAACGACCTTGTCTGTGCTGATTATTATGAGCGTGATGACACCACTTACTTTATGGCTGGCATTTTCTAATCCGATATCGGATTGCGGATGTTTTGGCGATGCGGTGACTTTGACCAACTGGGAGACTTTTGGGAAGAATGTGGTTCTGCTGGCGGCAGCAGTTTCTATTTTTAAATGGGGAAATCGCATAACTCCTTTACTGACAAGACGTTTTGACTGGCTGGTGGCTATGTATACATTTCTGTATATTACGGGAATGGCATTGTATTGTTATCGTGAATTACCTGTGTTCGATTTCCGTCCTTATCATATCGGGGCGGATATCCGTCGGGGAATGGAAATACCGGAAGGAGTGGAACCAACTGTGTATGAGACTCGGTTTGTTTTGCA
This sequence comes from uncultured Bacteroides sp., assembly GCA_947173895.1. Taxonomy (GTDB): domain Bacteria; phylum Bacteroidota; class Bacteroidia; order Bacteroidales; family Bacteroidaceae; genus Phocaeicola. The sequence goes on from CAMWGU010000010.1 coordinate 57,247, forward strand.
AAAAGACGGGAAAAAGAAAGAATTTACATTGGAGGATTATCCTGATAGTACATGGACTTTTGTAGATTCTAGGACTATTGTGAAAAAGCAGGGTTATGAACCACCCATTCGTGATTTTTCTATTATCCGGCAGGAAGACGGAGAGGACATGACGGAGGAGATCCTAAATGATGATAACTATACTTTCTTGTTGGTGGCGCATCAATTGCGTCTGGCAGATGACAGTACTATCGATCTAATTAACGAGTTGTACGACTATAGTGTGGAATATGGATATAAGTTCTACTGCTTGACTTCATCGTCCGACAATGACATTGAAGAATGGCAGGAACGTACGGGAGCTGAATATCCTTTCTGTCTGATGGACGATATTACACTGAAGACCATGATACGCTCTAATCCGGGGCTAATGCTACTGAAGGAGGGAGTGGTGATAAACAAATGGAGTGTGAATAACTTGCCTGATGAGTATGTGTTGACCGACAGATTGGACAAACTGCCGTTGGCACAAATTGGCAGGAGGACTTTCGGTCATAAGGTGGTGATGGTGCTGGCATGGTTTGTGTTTCCTTTGTTGTTCTTCAGCATGGTAGACATTATATGGGAACATTCCTACAGAAGAAAGAAATTGAATTTTGAAAAGAATAAAATGATTCATTAACCCTTTAATAAAACAAACAAAATGAGAAAAAACATTGTTGCGGGAAACTGGAAAATGAACAAGAACCTTCAGGAAGGTATTGCTCTTGCAAAGGAATTGAATGAAACTTTGGCTGCTGACAAGCCCAATTGTGACGTAGTGATCTGTACTCCGTTCATTCATTTGGCTTCTGTTACTCCTATTGTAGATAAGGCTGTGATTGGTGTGGGTGCAGAAAATTGTGCTGATAAGGTTTCTGGTGCTTATACAGGTGAAGTTTCAGCTGAAATGGTAGCTTCTACTGGTGCTGAATATGTTATTTTAGGTCATTCAGAACGTCGTGCTTACTATCATGAAACAGTGGAAATATTGGAAGAAAAGGTGAAATTGGCTTTGGCTAATAACCTGAAACCTATTTTCTGTATTGGTGAAGTTTTGGAAGAACGTGAAGCAAACAAGCAAAACGAAGTAGTGGCTACTCAATTGGCTTCTGTATTCTCTTTGTCTGCTGAAGACTTCAGTAAGATTATCTTGGCTTACGAACCGGTTTGGGCTATCGGTACAGGCAAGACTGCGACTGCCGAGCAAGCTCAGGAAATCCACGCATTTATCCGTTCATTGATTGCTGACAAATATGGCAAGGAAGTAGCTGAAAATACGTCTATCCTTTATGGTGGTAGCTGCAAGCCTTCTAATGCTAAGGAACTGTTTGCTAATCCGGATGTGGATGGTGGTTTGATCGGTGGCGCTGCCTTGAAAGTAGTAGATTTCAAGGGAATTATTGATGCATTCAAATAATAAGATTTGAAAGCGTATCAAAATTAGAGTAACCCATTGCTCTGTCATTCTGGATGGCACCGAAAGGCTGATGGTTTCTGTCTTTAGGCTGATGGTTTGTGTCGTCCGGAATGACAGACTATGTGATAACATAATTGGAATTTGGATCTGTCTCTTGATTTGCTAAATTGATAAAACAATATGAGATACATTTTTATCTTATGCTTCTTTTTTGGGAGCACGTTGTTTGCTTCTGCACAGCGTAACATCATAGAAAGCCTACAGCATAATCGGGCTGGAGAGGGGATCGTAACTGTTCATCAAGATCCTAGAATAACAGGACTAATAGGGAGTCTTTATGTAGGGAATACTGTGAATGGAGAACGGAAAGTATTGAAAACCAGAGGTTATCGTGTGCAGGTATATGCCGGAAACAATTCGCGCATAGCTCGTAATGAGGCTCATAATATAGGTACTAAGGTGAAAGCGGAATTTCCCGACATGCCTGTTTATACCTATTTTCAACCGCCACGTTGGCTGTGCCGTGTAGGAGATTTCCGTAGCATTGAAGAGGCGGATGCCACCATGCGTTCTCTAAAAGCTACTGGTATTTTTAAAGAAGTATCTATTGTTCGTGAACAAATAAATATTCCTCTGGATTAAATAATATGGAAGAACTATTGCACCCTGAATGGTCGGCAGAAAAGATTGATCGTTTGAAAGGGCATTATGAAAGTATTTTATCGCTGTTGGGCGAGGATGTGGAAAGAGAGGGATTACTGAAAACTCCCGAGCGGGTAGCCAAGGCTATGTTGACCTTGACACGTGGTTATGAACAAGATCCGCATGCCATTTTGTTAGGAGCTAAATTTAAGGAAGAGTATAGTCAGATGGTTATCGTGAAGGATATTGACTTTTTTTCCTTGTGTGAGCATCACATGCTTCCGTTCTATGGGAAAGCGCATGTAGCCTATATTCCTAATGGGTATATTACAGGATTGAGCAAGATAGCCCGAGTGGTTGATGTGTTCTCTCATCGGTTGCAAGTGCAGGAACGCATGACGTTGCAAATAAAAGAATGTATTCAGGAGACGCTGAATCCGCTGGGCGTGATGGTAGTGATCGAGGCTAAACACATGTGCATGCAGATGCGTGGGGTAGAGAAACAGAATGCCATAACTACCACTTCTGATTTTACGGGCGCATTCAATCAGGCCAAGACGCGTGAGGAATTTATGAATTTGATACGGCATAACCGGTAAGGAGTTATGCCTTTATTTTAGCACGACTCGGTCGCCGGCACGTTTTGCCATCATTTTCTGTAACTCGCTTAGTTCTTTAAATCGGGTCATTATTTCTATATATTTGCTAGGATTGTTTGCCATTTCGGGTTTGTTCAGCACCTGTAAGGTATATTTCATTTCTTCTTCCAATATAGCAAATTTGAAATCAATAAGTTGATGGGGCACTAATTCGTGTAAGCGCTCTTCGTCTTTGGTTATTACCTGCGAATTACTTTTGCTCAGTTGATAGCGTTCGCTTATCATGTTGGCTGCCAGTTTGCTGATGTCCGGATCGGGGTGCGTCAGAAAATAGCGTTCTGTAGTGAAATTGGGGTCTTGTAGATGAGTTTCCGCTTCTGCTAGGATTTTCCGGTGTAACGGATTGTGAAATTGCAATTCGTCTTGTCTTAAATCTGTTGCAATGTATTCTGTAACAGTCAAAGGGGCTTCGGTATTTTCTTCTGTTTCCACATAACACATTACTTTCTCGCCATGACGGATTAAAGTACGGATTAGTAATTGTTCTTTTATGTAAAAAACATATTTCTCCCTGCCTTCTTGCGGAATGTAAGACGGATAAGAGGTTACCGGTTCTGCCGGAAGAAATGGAGGAGGTACTTCAACGGCTATTCCTTCTTGGGATGAGGGAGACGTTTCGGTTTGAGGGAGGGATTCGACGGAAGGCAGTTGTCCGGCTGTTATGTTTTTCTCCCTTTTTATTTGTTCCAGATATTTGTCATCTCGCTGAAGCAGGTGTTTCTTTATTTCGTTCAGTATGACTTGTTCGTTTATGCTTAGGATAGTTGCGCATTCTTTTACGTAAGTATATCTGATTACATCGTTGGGAATCAGTCCGATACTTTTTGCCATGTCCGATATTAGGCCAGCTCGTTTGATCGGGTCTTTTTGGGCATCTTTTAGTAATAGATTGGTCTTGAAACGGATAAAGTTTTCTTCGTGTTCGTCAATATAGGCTCTGAATTCCGTGGCGTTGTGTTTTCTTGCAAAACTGTCGGGATCGTCTCCGTCCGGCAGTAGCAGCACTTTTATGTTCATTCCTTCTGCCAACAACATGTCGATTCCTCGCATACTGGCTTTTATACCTGCTTCATCGGCATCATATAGCAGAGTGATGTTGGAGGTGAATCGGTGTAATAGCCGGATTTGTTGTTCGCTCAATGCGGTACCCGAATTGGCCACTACATTTTCCAGTCCACACTGATGCATAGCGATAACATCCGTATATCCCTCTACTATGTATACACAGTCTGCTTTGACAATGGCGGCTTTGGCTTGATAAATGCCATATAGCTCTTTTCGTTTGCTAAAGATTTCGGACTCAGGCGAGTTGACATACTTTTGGTTTACCCCTTTTGTGCGGCTATCTAATACGCGTCCTCCAAATCCAAGAACTTTTCCACTGATATTGAACCATGGGAATATAACGCGCCCCCAAAAGCGGTCGCGCAGGCTACCGTCTTCTTTTTCGTAGCACAATCCGGTTTTGATCAAAAATTCTTTTTGGTATCCTTTCCTTATGGCTTCTTGTGCCAAGGCGTTAGGAGAGGCTGTACTATATCCTAATTGGAATTTCTTGACAATGTCGTCTCGGATTCCTCGTTGACGGAAATAAGACATGGCGATGGCTTTCCCATCAACATGGTTGTATAGAATGCTTTGAAAATAGTCACGTGCGAATTCGTTGATGACAAAGAGACTTTCGCGTATGTTCTGCACCTTCTTTTCTTCATCAGTCAATTCACGCTCTTTTATCTCGATATTATATTTTTTTGCCAGCCAGCGTAGTGCTTCGGGATAGGTCATTTGTTCGTGTTCCATGATGAAATGAACCACATTTCCTCCTTTTCCACATGCAAAACATTTGCATAAACTTTTGGCTGGGGATACATAGAACGAGGGGGTTTTATCATCATGAAACGGACAAAGTCCTAAATAGTTCACTCCGCGTTTGCGCAGAGTGACAAATTCGGACACCACGTCTACAATTTGTGCGGCATCTAATATTCGGTCTATGGTAGTTTGATCTATCATTGCGAGTGCGAAGATACAAAAAAATGCCGTCAGAAATGGGACTGACGGCGTTTTTAACGGAATATTGTAATCAAAATTAGTTAATGTTAGGATTCAATCTGTTCCATTCTGATACCGGAGGAAGCACTCCCATAGCGATTACTTCGTCGCGTAATGCACAAAGGTGTTCATAACTTTTCTCTAATGTAGCTTCTTCTTCTGGTGTACCTTTTACTTCTTTCAAGTGACAACCATCTTTGGTGATAGAGGTTTCCCAAGCCATCATGATGTGGTCGAATTTATCATTGGAAACATAAGTTCCTGCAGGCCAACGGAATGGTTTTCCACCCATGGCGGCAGCAATCATTTCGATAGATACGTAAGATGGACTCTGGAATGAAGAACGTCCGCGCAGGTTGATGATATTGGCACCTCCTTTTGTCACTTTTTGTTGTATTTCGTTCCATTGTTCTTTAGTTAAATCATCTGTACCGATGATATCCAACAATGCTTTTCCGTCTACTTTGGCAGTGGAAGCGTAAACGGCCATTTGTTCTCCATGACCACCGTATGTGCGGCAGTTTTCCACTTTGTCCATAGCTACACCGAAGTGTTTGGACAATTCACTACGCAGGCGAGTAGAATCGAGAGCTGCAAGGGTAGTGACTTGTGATGGTTTCAAACCTGAATATAATAAGGTGATCAGACCGGTAATATCTGCCGGATTGAAAATAACGACAATGTGTTTGACATCCGGACAATATGCTTTTACATTTTTCCCAAATTCTTCTGCAATAGCTGCATTTCCTTTCAGCAAATCTTCACGAGTCATTCCGGCTTTACGTGCGGCCCCTCCTGAGTTGACAATATACTTAGCGTCCATCAGGGCCTCTTTTATATCGGAAGTGAAAGTGATATTTATTCCTTCGAAACCACAATGGTATAGTTCTTCTGCCACACCTTCCAAACCGGGAGCGTATGGATCATATAAACAAATATTAGAAGTAAGGCCCATCATAATAGCAGTTTGGGCCATGTTTGAACCGATCATTCCAGCAGCACCTACAATGGTTAGTTTTTCGTTCGTTACAAATTCCATAATTCTTTTTATTTAAAGTTCATATAATATCAACGTTTCGTAGAAAGAGATGTTCGTTCTTTCGGTTGACAAAGTTATATTTTTTTTTGAAACGATGTTTATTCTAAAAAATTATGTAGGATAATGGAAAGTTATTTCCTTTAGCTCTGTTATCAGAATATTGTCCATAATTTCGGCTTATTATGGCATTGCATTCTGATTGATTTGAATAAACTTCGATTGATTCAGTTTGTTTTTTATGAAGCAGATAAACTTTTATTTGTTGATATAACTTTTTATTGCTTCCACATATTCTTCAAATGCCTCCACTCCTTTTGGAGAGATTTTACAGATGGTGCATGGCATTTTTCCTTTGAAAGTCTTGATTACTTCCACATAGTTAGCTTTATTCAGTTTGTCTATTTGTACACTTAGGTTACCGGCCGTTGCTCCTGTCTGTTGTTTCAGATAGCTGAACTCAGCTTCTTCCACAGAAACCAGTATAGACATCACGGCAAGTCTCAGTTCAGAATGCAGTAGTGGATTTAATTCTTTGAACATAGGCGCAAAGTTACGATTTTTTTTGTTTACAGGCAGCATGATTTAGCACATGTCCTGGAATGACCATCATGAAAATAAATACAGGAGCGAAGATCAATATTTGGTTAAAACCTGAATAGAAAAGGCATCCGATAGAGCTCAACGCTCCTAGTATACCACAAATTGTGACAGTTCTATAGTCTATTACCAAGCTTGTCAGTGTAGTGCCTATGCCCATTAACAGAAGGATTATGAACAGGATGGGAAGTTGCCAGAAAAACATGGCGAGTTGGGAAATCAGAAAACCAGTGATGCCGAATACCAACCAAATATAATTGATTACTTTGTCCAGATGAGTCTTGATACCCGGTTGCTGATTACGTGTGGAGAGGTAAGTTCCTGTTCCTGCGATGATGGGGAGTAAGAACCATAGGTATTGCCAATAATAATTTTGGGTGGTTGCTATCAGAAATCATACCAGCAGACTGATAAAAATAGTGGTATATCCCCAAAAGAGAAACGGCGTACCACAATTGGTTTCTAATCTGTTTTTTGTGTTTTGAATTATTGCTGTCCGATAAAATTCAGAAAACGCGATACAGTATGGCTCGAACGCT
>CAMWGU010000011.1 GCA_947173895.1 uncultured Bacteroides sp.
TTTCCGGTATCCAATGCCATGACATCTTGTGCCAGATATTCGATCCGTTTGTCTGTGATTTTCTTCGTTCCCGATTTCCCCCTCTTGACAGAATGTGTATCGGGTGGTGGCAATTAAATAGGCAGGGGGAGCTGTTGTGAAGTTCTTCCTATTCGGATTGACTATATATTGTGTGCATAAAGGAAATGGATACCAACCGGAAATATCCGCTGACCCGTTTTGTCTTTATTGATAAAAATATCAATCTATGTTAAATATGAAGATTCAGACTACCCTTTTCACTAAAACAACTGTCTTTAGGGGCAAAACCTATTTGGATTGCTATTTTGGATAGCAATGAAGAATTTAATAAATATGCACATTATTCATAGGCTATTGCAAATTAATAATATAAGAACTTGAGACAGGGTAAACATTATGCGACAATTAAGTATGTACATACTATTAATCATATTTCTCGGTTCTTGCAACAACGGGCAGAAAGAAAAGGAGAAACAGATGCTGCAACTTGTAAACGAATGGCAGGGAAAACAGGTTGTGTTTCCTGAAAATGCTGTCTTTACCCGCTATCTGACAGACACAACCGATTTCCGGATTCCACAATCGGGATATAAAGTATTGGTATATGTAGATTCTATGGGGTGTGTCGACTGTAAACTCCAACTTTATAAGTGGAAAGAACTGATTGAATATACAGATTCCGTAGCACAAGGGAATGTGCCTTTCTTGTTCTTTTTTCATCCGAAAGACACAACAGATATTAAAATTCTATTAAAACGTGAAAGATTTAATAAACCGGTCTGCATTGATTGGGACGATCAATTAAACAAACTGAATAAGTTTCCGGTAGATAAGGCTTTCCAAACATTTTTATTGGATAAAGATAATAAAGTTTTAGTTTTAGGAAATCCCGTATATAACCCGATGGTGAAAGATTTATATCTGAAACAGCTTACAGGGAAAAACAATTCCAACAAAACCATACCCAAGACAACAGCCGAAGCCAGCCAAATGGAAATCAATTTAGGCACATTTGGCAAATCAGAAACCAAAGAAACAACTTTAGAAATAAAAAATACAGGGGAAAGTCCCCTCGTAATAGTGGACGTAAGCACCACTTGCGGCTGCACGGCAGCCACGTATGAGAAACATCCGAATCCTCCGAGTACAAATCAAGATGACACCGAAAGATACAGGTTTCTTCGATAAAGTCGTGACGGTCAGGTATAACAGTATGAACAATCAACCTGTCAAAGTGCATGTTAAGGGGAATGCCCGATAACCGGGAAAAGAGAGTTTGCTACATTCCGCCAAGAATGTATAAACGAACTCCCAGTCTCTATAGAAAGGAGGTATATGATGGTAACATAATCGGAAAAACAGAATAAATTGTTGGTTCATTCGACTGTCTGAACTAAATAAGAGTAGGTAAGGATAGAAAATAAAATGAAATTTTAAACATAAGACATTTAGAAATCATGAAAAAGAAAATTATAGGTGTTATTGTCGTTGTAGCACTCGCTATAACAACAAGTTGGAATTACCAACAGAACAAACAAAGCGCAGAACTCTCAGACTTGACTATTGCCAATGTGGAAGCATTAGCAGAAAATGAATCTTCAGAAGTTTTAAGTTGTGAAGGTTTGCTTGGTAGATGTTCTGTAAAATGTTCAAGATGTGGCTTAGATTGGTGGGCTATAGGCTCAACTCAAAAAGGTATTCATCGTTGTTCTTATTAATTTTTTTATTGCTGTCCGATAAAAGTTCTCAAACTACAAGTAACTGGTTAATTGTACGAAAATTTCAACAATGGGGCTTGTCCATAAAATAATATTGATAATCAGCCTATTGAATATGTTTATCGGACACCAATATTAATTTTTAATACAACTCTTCTAATTTGTTTTTGGTATTTATGAAAAAAATAGCATTATTTCTACTCGTAGTAATTATCACTAGTTGTTCCCGCAAGCATCAAGTTACTTTTAACCCCTCTTTTGGCAATGAATTGAAAACTGATTTTATATCTTCCTCAATCATTAAATCCGACATGGATTGTCGTTACCCGATTAAACTGGCACTTTTAGATTCTATTTTTGTTGTTCAAGATCTTGGAGGTGATAAACTTATACAATTATATGATTTGTCAGGGAATTATCTGTCATGCCTCGTAAAACAAGGAGATGCACCCAATGAAATTCCCAATCTGACTTCTACTTTTTCAGTAGAAAACAATAAAATAGTAGTCTATTCCACGCCTAAAATAGCTGAATATGATCCATTTAAATATCTCAATGCCGAAAAAGACTTTTGCTTTTCTCATAAAGTAAGCGACAAACTATTTTCTCTTCCCGTTCATTGCGTTAGAAAATTCAATGATTCTTATTTTTTGGAAGGATTTACCGACCAAATGCGTTTTGCCTTATTCGACAAGGATAGTTCTCTCTATGTATATAAAGAATACCCGCAAATAATAGCAAACGCATCTTCTGAGAAAATCGCCCAAGTAATGTCTTATGCCTCAAAAATAGCCTTTAGCCCCGATAAACGCTATTGGATACAAGGCTCTTATATCGGTGGTACACTTGAAATATTCCAATGGGAAAATAACGAGATAGCATCTATCAAACAAATTTTCATCTACCCACCCGTTTTTGAAGATATGGAGGCAATGGTTTCTTGGGGGAATGATACGACCATAGGAGTTGACGATATGTATGCTACCTCAAACTACATTTATATTGTATTGAATGGCACCCAAGGGGCTAATTTGAAAAGTGCGTCACCAGTTGACCCTTTCAGCAATAAGATAATGGTATTGGATTGGCAGGGCAATTTGGTAAGAAAAATAGAAACTGATTGTATGATTATGGCTTTAACGGTTGATCCGACAGACCAATTCTGCCATGTAGTCTCTTTTGAAGCTGAAAATGGGTATGCATTACGGAAAATTTCATTATAATATAGGATTGAAAGAGAATGGAAGTATCTAATAGCTCCTTAAGGGCATACACAAAACATCTTTTCAAAATTGGAAGACCGATAATGCAAAAATCCGCCATGGATTGTCATTGTCCGATTAAACTGCCAATCTTATTGTTTAATATAAAATAAATATTCAACATGAAAATCAACCCCCTTTTTATTTTAGTTCTGTTGTTTTCATTTACAGGTTGTAAGAATGAAAATAAAAACAATGCTTCCATCACAATTCCCATTGAAAAAGGGAGTATACAGCCAATGTCTCTTTCCGACTATATAGATTCAGTTAAGTATATACCACTAGAGACCCAGAATGAGAATCTAATTAACCACCTCACAAAAGTTTTCTTTGTAGACGATAAGATTGTGATTGTGGATGGCGAAGAAATGCAGGTGTTATTCTTCGATAGGGACGGACGATATTTGTATAAAATAAATGAGCGGGGAGAAGGGCCGGAGGAATATGTAGTGTTGCATACCGTCATGGTAGATAATGAAAAGAATGTGATTGTATATGACTCGATGGGGCATAAACTGCTTTATTACACCATTGAAGGAAAATTCCTAAAAGCTGTGACGGGAATTTCAAATAATGCTTTAATTAAGAATATCATCAATCTTCCCAATGGCAATTTCTTGTGTTATACCCATGACCAAACTCCGGAAAAAGTAGGCGAGCAGGCTTCCGGCTTGTGGGAAATCGACTCTAATGGTGCATTTGTCCGCAGTTATTTCACCTATGAGACATTGTATCCGGTGATATACAATTATGACAATTCAAACCTTCAGACCAATTCCGATGGTGCGATAAGCATATTGGATATAGTCAATCAGAAGATTCTTCATTTGTGCGACGGTAATCTCACCGAATATTTATCTTTCCACATAGACAATGACAAGCGTAAGGAATATGAAGGCCTGACATATACCGAAAATGATGATTATAATATGTGTTATTCTTATCAGGAGAAAGGCAACCTTATTTTTACCGAATGGATGGATCCGGAAGAAAAGTTTTATACTTCTTATTCAAAGCAAGACGGTAAGTCCATATTGATTTCGAATAAAACTTTTTGGGACGGAAAAGGCAAGATTCCTTTTGGCCGGAAACTGTTTATTGATACGAACCTTATCGACATGTTGCTTACCGCTTTTTCAGGATCTGATATATTGGACATGCTTGAAACAGGCCACTTGCAGCAGCAATGTAGAGAACAAATAGAAAAAATAGTTGCAGGGAAAAGTGAAACGGAAATCATGGACATGAATCCGGTTTTATTGTTGTTGTATTTAAAATAAATAAAAAGGAGGTGTTGCAACAAGAGGTGCATACGTCCAAGGGGAATGTGTATCGGGTGGTGGCAATGTAACGGATATAGTTAGTCTTATGCCAATATAAACAACATGCGGGAATGTATCCGCAGACACATTCCCGCATGGTTATCATTCACTGCCCGAGGCAGAGAGCCTGTCATTTGCAGTTTCCGGCGCAACGAGGCTTCAATTGCTTGAAGAAGTCATTGCCTTTGTCATCTACCAGGATGAAGGCCGGGAAATCTTCTACCTCAATCTTCCAAACGGCTTCCATTCCCAGTTCGGGATATTCCACACATTCGATGCTCTTGATGTTGTTCTGTGCCAGAATAGCGGCCGGACCGCCGATAGAGCCCAAATAGAAACCGCCGTATTTCTTGCAGGCGTCCGTCACCTGCTGACTGCGGTTACCCTTGGCCAGCATAATCATGCTGCCGCCTTTCGACTGGAACAGATCTACATAGGGATCCATACGTCCTGCGGTAGTGGGACCCATGGAACCGCAAGCCATGCCGGCGGGAGTCTTTGCCGGACCGGCATAATAGATGGGGTGGTCCTTGATGTACTGGGGCAGCTCTTCGCCACGGTCCAGGCGTTCTTTCAGCTTGGCATGGGCAATGTCGCGACCCACGATAATCGTTCCGTTCAATGACAGACGGGTAGCTACCGGATACTTGGTCAGTTCCTCCAATATGTTGGCCATAGGCTGGTTCAGGTCAATCCGAACCACATCGCCCTCGCCGGCTTCGCGAAGTTCCGCCGGAATCAGTTCGCCCGGATTATCGTCCATCTTCTCAATCCAGATACCGTCTTTATTGATTTTACACTTGATATTACGGTCGGCCGAACAGGAAACGCCTAAGCCGATGGGACAAGAAGCGCCGTGACGGGGCAAACGGATGATGCGGACATCGTGGGCCATGTACTTGCCGCCAAACTGTGCACCCAAGCCAATCTTATAGGCTTCTTCCAATACTTGTTTTTCTAATTCCACGTCGCGGAAAGCCCGTCCGTACTCATTGCCGGTGGTAGGCAGTTCGTCGTAATAATGTGTAGAAGCCAGCTTGACCGTCAACAGGTTCTTTTCGGCCGATGTGCCGCCAATGACAAACGCGATGTGATAAGGAGGACAAGCAGCCGTGCCCAGGGTTTTCATCTTCTCTACCAGGAAAGGTACCAGGGTAGCTGGATTAAGGACGGCTTTTGTTTCTTGATACAGATATGTCTTGTTGGCCGAACCGCCACCCTTGGTCACACAAAGGAACTTGTATTCCATGCCTTCGGTAGCTTCTAGGTCAATTTGCGCGGGCAGGTTGCACTTGGTGTTCACTTCGTCATACATATTCAGGGGCGCATTCTGCGAATAGCGGAGGTTTTCTTCCGTATATGTCTTATAGACTCCCAAAGAAAGAGCTTCCTCGTCGCAATAGCCAGTCCATACCTGCTGGCCTTTTTCACCATGGATGATGGCCGTACCGGTGTCCTGACAGAGGGGCAGCTTGCCTTTGGCTGCCACTTCCGCATTGCGCAAGAAAGTCAATGCAACGTATTTGTCGTTGTCGCTGGCTTCGGGATCGTTCAGAATCTTTGCCACCTGCTCGTTGTGCGAACGGCGGAGCAGGAAAGACACATCGCGGAAAGCGGCGTTGGCCATAGCAGTCAGACCTTCTTTCTCGATCTTCAAAATAGGTTTTCCTTCAAACTCACTGACTGACACGTAGTCCTTAGTCAGCAAATAATACTCGGTTTTATCAGGTCCCAACGGGAACATGTGCTGATAGTGGAACGGAGGTGTTGCCATATTAATACTTGTTTTAGTTAAAAGTTATTAGTGTGACAAAGGTAGCAACTATTATCGAAAATTTTCCTCAATCGGCATAAAAACTTTCAAGGAATGTCCGTACCTTTGCCCACTCATTAAAATAACATCGCATTATACATGAAAACATTAGGCAAATTATTATTGATTACATCTTTACTTTTATGTTTTTTCGCTCATAAGGGATGGTCGCAACACCGGCCCGACAGCATCGAACTCAAACTGAAAGAAATCTACACCAAGCAAGAAGTCATGATTCCTATGCGCGACGGGGTGAAGCTCTACACCGCGGTATACGAACCGAAAGACAACAGCAGCCACCACCCCATCCTGATGCATCGCAGCCCTTACTCTTGCTCGCCCTACGGGGAAGGATTCGACCGCCATTTCCGCACCAATCTGAAAAACTATATCGAGCACCGCTATATCATCGTCTTTCAGGACGTGCGCGGACGTCACCACAGCGAAGGGACTTTCGTGCAAGTGCGCCCCCTCAACAAGAACAAGAAAGGCCGGAAGGACAAGAAGAACATAGACGAGGCTACAGATACGTACGACACCATAGAATGGCTCATCAACAACACGCATAACAATGGAAACGTGGGGACGTGGGGAATCAGTTACGATGGTTTTTATGCCACCATGACCGCCTCATCTGGACATCCGGCCCTGAAGGCCGTTTCGCCGCAGGCTCCCGTCACCGATTGGTTCCGTGGAGACGACCGCCATCATAACGGTGCCTTCACGCTGTTGCAAACCACCAATTTCCTGCCCGGACTGGAAGGACGACACATGGGCAAGGGAGTGATGAAAGACATTGTGAAAAACGATGTCTATACGGACTTCCTGGCACTGGGGACATTTAAAGATGTGGACGCCTTGGTGCAAGACAGCACACAGACCTTGTGGAACGACATCAAGGAGCATCCCAACTTTGATACCTTCTGGCAGGAACGAGACGCGCGCACCTCGTGTTACGGGCTGAAACCCGCCATGCTGGTGGTAGGCGGGCTGTACGATTCGGAAGACTGCTATGGCGCATGGAACCTGTATAAAGCCATCAAGGAACAATCGCCCGAGACTGAACTCTACCTGGCCTTCGGTCCCTGGTGGCACGGAGCATGGACGGTACGCGGATTCCAAGGTTTCGGCAACCTGTATTTCGGCAAAAGCACCTCGGCATATTACATGGACGAGATAGAATATCCTTTCTTCAGGTACTTCCTGGAAGGAAAAGGGGAAAAGCCCGCGAACAAGGTGAACGTGTTCTACACAGGCGAGAACGAGTGGCGAACCTATCCGGAATGGCCCATACAGGAAGTGGCCGCCACACCTTATTATATACATGGCAACGGAACGGTATCCACCCAGGCACCGGCCGAAAAAGAATCTTACTCGGAATACGTCTCGGATATGTCGCGTCCGGTACCTTATACGGCGAATCCTACTACCTACCGCACCAAAGAGTTCATGATAGACGACCAGCGCTTTGCCACTTCACGCCCCGATGTCATTACTTTCATGACAGAGCCTTTGGTCGACACCCTGACATTGGCCGGCCCGATAGAAGTGGAACTGATAGCCGCCATCGGCAGCACCGACGCCGATTTCATGGTGAAAGTGATTGATGTCTATCCCGAAAGATTTGCCTATCCTAAGGAGGCACGCGAATACCTGAAGAACAATTATCCCATGAGCGGATACCAACTGATGGTACGCGGTGAACTGTTCAGAGGACGCTTCCGCGAAGGATTCGACAATCCCCTGCCTTTTCGCCCGGACGAAATCACGCCGGTGAACTATACTCTGTACGACGTGGCGCATACCTTCCTGCCGGGCCACCGACTGATGATTCAGATACAGAGTTCCTGGTTCCCCATTATAGACAGGAATCCTCAGAAGTTCATTGACACTTATCACTGCACGGTAGAAGATTTCGTGATGCAGCAAAGGATTAAGATTTACCACCAACAAGGGGCGGCAAGCCGCGTAGTACTGCCTGTGGTGAGAAAATGACATTTACAGCGAGGGGGGATGCATTTTGACACACCTCCCTCGCTCGTAATTTTATTCTTCATCGTAAGTCTGATAAAGGAAGTCATTATACGGATATTTCTGCACATGCAGTTCGCGCACCTTATTATATATAATAGTCTTCAGTTCATCCATGTTTGTTTTCTCGCGGGCCGAGATAAAGATGCAATTATCATTCAGTTTGGCCATCCATGTCTTCATCAGTTCCTCCAGGGTGATATTTTCCTTGGTCCTTGGCGTCAAGTCATCCTCTGCCTTCTCTATGTATGTATAAGCGTCTATCTTATTGAATACAATCATAGTCGGCTTTCCTCCTGCTCCCAGGTCGGCCACCGTCTTATCGACCACTGCTATCTGTTCTTCAAAATCAGGATGAGAGATGTCCACCACATGAATCAGTAAATCCGCTTCACGCACCTCATCCAAGGTGGATTTAAACGAATCGACCAAATCGGTAGGCAACTTACGGATGAACCCTACAGTATCTGTCAACAAGAACGGCAGGTTTTCAATAATCACTTTCCTCACCGTGGTATCCAAGGTGGCAAAAAGCTTGTTCTCTGCAAAGACCTCGCTCTTTGCAAGCAGGTTCATCAGCGTGGATTTACCCACGTTGGTATATCCCACCAAAGCGACACGGATCATGCGCCCGCGGTTCTTCCGCTGGGTGGATTTCTGTTTGTCAATCTCCACCAGCCGTTCTTTCAGCAGCGACATACGGTTCAAGATGATACGGCGGTCCATTTCCAACTGTGTCTCACCCGGTCCGCGCAGTCCCACGGAACCCTTGCCGCCACCGGCTCCGGAACCACCTCCTTGCCGTTCCAAGTGGGTCCACAGCCGTTGCAGTCGGGGCAACATATACTTGTATTGTGCTAGTTCCACCTGAGTTTTGGCATTTGCCGTCTGGGCACGCATGGCAAAGATGTCCAGAATCAGCGAAGTACGATCCAATATCTTCACCTTCAGTTCTGCTTCGATATTCCGTATCTGCTTGGCCGACAATTCATCGTCAAAAATCACCATACCGATTTCGCGTTCGTTTTCTTCCTCCTGTCGGATATATTCTTTGATTTCTTCCAATTTTCCCTTCCCGACATAAGTCACGGAATTGGCTGTGGGCAGTTTTTGGGTGAACCTTCTCACTACCGTTGCCCCGGCTGTATCCGCTAGAAATTCCAACTCATCCAAGTATTCCTTTGTTTTACGCTCGTCTTGCGTTTGGGTAATCAGTCCCACCAGTACCGCTGTCTCGACCTGCGCTTCGGATATTACAAATTCTTTCATCAATCTATCAATCTAAAATAAGTTCGTGACAAATATAACAAAAAGGAGAGTGTCTTTGTTAAAAACACTCTCCTTTTTTTATCGTTCAAAGAATAAAAAAGAACTACTGCAAACTTGTTAGCAGTATATTAAGCACGTCTTTGTTTATCGTAATACTTATTACCGTAACAATGATTACGATAGTATTCTGGAACGGTGCTTTTAGGCGTACCACCACTACATATATTTGAGCAAATATGCTGTATTTCAATTCTGTTGAACTCTTCCATAAATGAGAATTTAGCTGTTTAAATCGTTCGTTTTCACTTCCCAAAAAACATTCCTTTTGCCGTTTTTGCGCTCGATGATGCCTTTTTCGGTCAAATTTACGGTAATGGTCTTTACTGTTCTCTCAGATTTGCCTATATGTACCGCTATTTCTTTTTGCGTGGCTTTAGGCTGTTCTCGTAAGAAATTCAACACTGCGATTATGTTCTCGTTTGATGTGTTTGCACTTTGAACGTCTTGTTCGGAAGATTCCTTTATAAGCATTGTTCGGTTCTTTAGCTCGTTTTGTTCGGAGAGAATGAGGTTTCTAAATTCACCGCCTCTGAACGGCTCGAAATCAACAAACCAAGACTTGAACAACGCCTTAGCCTGCTGCTCTAAATTATCATTTGTGCAAGAATCCAATGTCTTTATAAGCATTGCGATAAATAATAGCATCCTATTGTTTTCCCGTCAGTCTTTTCTCTTTTCTGAAGTCTGTTTCCAGATGCGCATCATATAGAATGCACAATGGGTAAATGCAAAGGCAAACGAAATGATAAGCAGGGTCTTGTCTGCTTCCCAGCCGGTGGTTTGCTGGTGCCATAATCCGGTAATCACCGAAAGTACGGACAGGGCGATTCCTGTTATGTTCAGCACGGTCAGCCCCTTGCGGCGTTGTACTCCCGGCTCCAGTTTGCTGTGTTTCACTCCATAGCAGGCATATACGTCCAGTCCTATCAGCATCCATAATACCAGCCTGATCCAAGTGTCGGCCGGCAGAAACAGCATCATGCAGAGGCAGGTGAGGATGCCGAGGATGGGCACGGCGGGGACAAAGGGAGTCTTGAAGGCGCGGTGCACATCGGGCATGCTTTTACGCACAATCAGTACGGCGGCACAGACTAGTGTGAAGGCGAACAAAGTTCCTATGCTGGTCATTTCGCCTGCCACGCGTGCCGGGACCAGTGCGGCAAGTCCGCCCACAACTGCCATAAACAGCAGGTTGCTGTGGGCAGGCGTGCGGTATTTTTCATGAATCTTCGAGAAGAAGGGCGGTAACAGCCCGTCGCGGCTCATGCTGAGGAACACGCGGCTCTGTCCCAGCAACGTCACCATGATAACCGAGCAATAGCCGAACAGGATGGCCAGCACGATGGCCCGGTTCAGCCATGGATAGTCCGGATGGATTGCTCCGGCGGCGTCAGCGTGTCCCATGTGGTCGATAGCCACGGCAACAGGCGCAATGCCTTGCTGTCCGGCAAATTCCGTGTAGTGGGCAACGCCCGTCATGACGTAAGCAAACGCCATATAAAGAATGGTACAAATCAGCAAGGAACCTAGGATGCCGATGGGCATGTCTCGTTTCGGGTTCTTGGTTTCTTGTGCGGCGGTACTGACGGCATCGAAACCCAAGAAGGCGAAAAATACAATCGCCGCTCCACGCAAGACTCCCGAGAATCCGAATTCTCCCAAGGTGCCTGTATTGGCAGGGATATAGGGTACATAGTTGTCGGTGTTGATGTATTTCCATCCTAGTACGACGAAAATCAGGATGACGGCCACTTTCAGGAATACGATGAAGCCGTTGAAGATGGAACTGCCTTCCGTTCCGCGAATCAGGAAGATGCTCATCAACATCACAATCAGTGCGGCGGGTATGTTTACGATGCCTCCGTCCCATGGGCAGGCGGCAAGCGCGTGAGGGATGTTTATCCCTACTCCTTCCAGAAAAACAACGAGATATCGGCTCCAGCTGATGCTGACCGTTGTGGCGGCCACCGTATATTCCAATACCAGGTCCCAGCCGATGATCCATGCAATGAGTTCGCCCATGGTGGCGTATGAATAGGTATAAGCACTGCCTGCCACGGGTATCATGGAAGCAAACTCGGCATAACACAATCCGGCAAAACAGCAGCCGATGGCTGCTATGGCAAAAGATAACGTAATGGCAGGACCCGTATATCCTGCGGCTACGGTTCCGGTGATGGAGAACAATCCGGCACCGATGATAACACCTACTCCCAATGCCACCAGGCTCCACGGACCCAGTACTCTTTTTAGCGATTTGTTGCCCGACTCATTGGCTTCGGCTTGTAATGCGGCAAAAGGTTTCTTGATAAATAATCCCATATCTTTTTATAACGTAGTTAGTGATAATTGCACGCAAAGATACGGATTACTGCCTTGAATTACAAATGGTAAACGAAGTCTATGGCGATTATTCCAGATATTTCGTGATTCTTCCGCTTAGCTGGAGCAGGGAGATTTCGCAAACTTTGGTGCTGTATTCGGCAGACAGGATACGTTCTTCTGCGTCAAGCAGGCTCTTTTGCGCTTC
The DNA here is from genome assembly GCA_947173895.1 of uncultured Bacteroides sp. Taxonomy (GTDB): domain Bacteria; phylum Bacteroidota; class Bacteroidia; order Bacteroidales; family Bacteroidaceae; genus Phocaeicola. Next base: position 12,027 of record CAMWGU010000011.1, read on the forward strand.
ACGCATTTCGATGCCCGAGAGGTTTCCCAGCAGATAGCGTTCTTTGGCTATCTCATGGTTTTCGCGGGCTGCCACCAAGTTCTGGCGTTCCAGATTCAGCAGGCGCAAGTTGTTGCGATAAGCTTGCCACAGGTTGCTCAGGTCGGCCTTCAGTCCCAGTTCCAGTTGTTCTCTTGCCAGTTGTGCGTTGCGTATTTGCAGGCTGGCGTTATGTTTCTCACGGCGGCGATTGCCGTCCCATAGGTTGATGCCTACGCTGATTCCTCCGTTCAGTCCCCAGTTGTTTCTGCGGCTGGTTGCGCTTGTTTCATATTTGTTGAGCGTATAGCCGTAGCCTACGTTCAGTTTTACGTAGGGATAGTTGCGCGACAACACTTGCCGATAGTCCAGCCGGGCGATTGTAGTGTTCTGTTCGGCTTTCAGCAGGCTGGCATTGGTAGCAAGAGTGGATTGCCACAGTTCGTCATAATTCAGTGCGTCATTGACCCGTATGATGGAGTCGTTCACGCGTATCGGCCGGTCCACTTCTTGCACTGCCATCAGTTCGTTCAGATTGATGCGTGAAGTCACCACCATTTCTTGCTGTTTCATATATTGTGCACTGTCTGCATTGAAGTCCACTTTGGCTTGTTGGTAGTCCAGGCGCGAGAAATTGCCGACATGGTATCGCTCTTCTACAATGCGCAGGCGTTCTTTGGACAAGGATACGGCATAACGGAAGTTCTTCAACCGGATTTCCTGTTGCACATAATTATAGTATTCGGCGGTCAGTCCGGCAATAAAATCTTCAAGGGCGATGCGGGTATTGGTTTCTCCCTGCCTCTCCAGTTCCTGAAGTTTTTTGTGGGTAGTGCTGATACGGAATCCGTCGAATAGTGTCCAGTTTACATCCACTCCGGCTCTCAGCGTCTGGTCATAGACATTTCTGTCTTTGGTGGTGATGCCTGTGCTTCGGTTTTTCGTGTCGGTATTGTCCAGTGTTCCGGTATATCCGGCAGCCAGGTCGAGTGTAGGCAGATAGCCTGCGTTGGCCCGTGTCGCATTGTTATGGTCGATTTGCTCTTCGTTGCGTGTGATGCGTATGGAGTAATTATTGGCAAGTCCTTCCTCTAGGCATTCTTTCAATGAATAAGGATATTGTGCATGGGCGGAAGCTAGCCATGCGGCGCCGACATATAAAGTTATGATGATTCGTTTCATACGGTTTCTGTTTGAGTGTTTCGGTTGGTGGATATGTAACTGTAAATGGCCGGTACGATGTACATGGTCAAGAAGGTAGATACCAGCATACCTCCTACAACGGCCGTCCCCATGGCGATACGTTGGTTGGCTCCCTCTCCTGTGGCGAATGCCAGCGGGATCAATCCCAGCACTGTCGAAATGCTTGTCATCAGGATGGGGCGCAAGCGTTGTAGGGCGGCATCGCGTATGGCTTGCATTTTGTTTTCGCCGGCTTCCTGTTTCTGGTTTGCAAATTCTACAATCAGAATTCCGTTCTTGGCTACCAGACCTATCAGCATGATGATTCCGATTTGGCTGAATATATTCATGGTGATACCTCCGCTGTACATGAATATCAATGCTCCGGCAATGGCCAGTGGGACGGTAAGCATGATGATGAACGGATCTTTGAAGCTTTCGAACTGTGCTGCCAGAATAAGGTAGATCAATACCAGTGCCAGGATGAAGGCAAACATCAGGCTGGATGAGCTTTCCCGATAGTCTTTGGAGTCTCCGGCCAAAGCGGTGCGGAAGGTCTCGTCCAAAGTTTGAGCCGCTATTTTGTCCATCTCTTCCAGTCCTTGCCCGATGGTTTTTCCGTCGGCCAGCCCGGCCGATACGGTGGCGGAAATAAATCGGTTGTAGTGATACAATTTGGGAGGAGCTACCGATTCGACGAACTCTACCAAGTTGTCTAATTGGATCATTTCTCCTTTGTCACTTCGTATGTAGATGGACTTGATGTTGGCGGGCGTGTTTCGCTGCTGGCGGTTTATCTGTCCCAGAATCTCATATTGTTTCCCGTTCATGTAGAAGTAGCCCATACGTTGTCCGCTAAGGCCGTATTGCAGTGTCTCGGCTATGTCGCGTACGCTGGCTCCCATTGTTCCTGCTTTGTCTCGATTGATGCTCACTCTCATTTCAGGGCTGCTGAATTTTAGATCTACGTCTGCCATCTGGAAAGTAGGATTATCATATACTTTGCTCAGGAAGTCGGGCAATACTTTTTCCAGTTTCTCTATGCTGACGGCCTGCAATACGTATTGCACGGGCATGCTTCCTCTTCGTCCGCCGAAGGATGACTGTTGTTGTACGAAAGCACGTGCCTTTGTTTTGTTGCGTATGGCTTGCGAAATACGTTCGGCCACTTCCATCTGTGTGTAGTCGCGGTCCTTGATGTCTTTCAGTGTGATGCGTATATTTCCGCTACCGCTGGAGACGCGGGCAGTTACAGACTGGGCGTCGGGGATAATGGAGTCTACCAAATCGTTGATGTCTTCCGTGTAGTCGCGGATGTATTCATAACTGGCTCCTTCGGCCGCGCGGGTGTTGATGCTGATTTGCGAACGGTCTTCCATCGGAGCCATTTCGGCCGGTATCTCTTTCCAAAGCATGCCGATGGCGATCAGCATGATCACGGTGACGGGAATGGACCATATCCGTTTTTTGAGGAAAGCGTTCAACGAGCGTGCGTATATGCGGTTCAGGCCTTCGAAGAAGGGCTCCGTTTTTTGGTAGAACCAGCCTTGCTTTTCGCGCTTGACCAGCAATTTGGTTGCCAGCATGGGAGTGAATGTGAGCGCGGCGAACGAGGAGATGATGACCGATCCTGCCATTACGAAACTGAATTCGCGGAACAGGCGGCCGCTGGTTCCTTCCATGAATACGATGGGAAGGAACACGGCCACCAGGGTGATAGTGGTCGAGATGACGGCAAAAAATATTTCCTTGGCCCCTGCTATGCCTGCTTCGAACGGGCGCATGCCTTGTTCTATACGGATGTAGATATTCTCTGTCATGACGATGGCATCGTCTACTACCAGCCCTACGGACAATACGACTGCCAGCATGGTGAGCACATTGATGGAAAACCCTGCAATGTACATTACGAAGAACGATCCGATAAGCGAGACCGGAATGACGATGCAGGGGATAAGGGTCACCCGCCAGTCACGCAAAAACAGGAAGATGATGATGATGACCAGCACGAAGGCCTCGTACACCGTGCTTTTCACTTCGTCGATAGAAGCGCGGATGAACTTGGTATTGTCGAATCCGTAGCTGTATTTCACATCGTCGGGCAGGTCTTTCTTCATCTGTTCCATTCGTTGATACACGGCATCGGCTATTTCGATGTGGTTGGCGCCGGGTTGTGGAATGACAACTACGCCTACCATGGGCACTCCGTTCATTTTCATATAACTTTTGATGTCGGCCGGGCCTAGTTCGGCATAGCCGATGTCGCTGAAACGAACCACTCTTCCGCCTACTTCTTTCAGTATGATGTTGTTGAACTCTTGAGCGGTGTGCATCTGTCCCATGGTGCGCAAGGTCAGTTCCACTGTGTTTCCTTCGATACTTCCCGAGGGAAGTTCGATATTCTCGCTGGTAATGGCGTTCTTTACGTCGACCGGCGTAATGCCGTAGCCGGCCATTTTGGTGGGGTCGAGCCACAGGCGCATGGAGTAGCGTTTCTCTCCCCAGATGGAAACACCGCTCACGTCGGAGATGGTCTGTAATTGCTCTTTGACGGTCAGATCGGCTATCTCGCTCAGTTCCAATAAGGAACGGCTGTCGCTTTGGATGGCTACCATCAGGATGGGTACGGCGTCGGCATCTGCTTTCGACACGGTGGGAGGGTCGCAGTCGCGCGGCAGGAAACGTTGTGCGCGCGACACTTTGTCGCGCACGTCGTTGGCGGCGGTCTCTAAATCGACGGACAATTCGAATTCCACTGTGATGCGGCATTGTCCTTGCTGGCTGACGCTGGATAAGGACCGGATGCCCGGAATGCCGTTAATGTTTTGTTCCAAAGGCTCGGTGATCTGATTCTCGATGACATCGGCGTTGGCCCCCGAGTAACTGCATGTGACAGAAATGATGGGATTGTCTACCGAAGGATATTCGCGGACACCCAGTGTGTTGTAACCGATCAGTCCGAAAAGCAATATGATGATGGTGAGCACGGTGGCAAGTACCGGCCTGCGGATACTAAGTTCGGATATATTCATGGCTTTTTCTTTGGATTAGTTGATGGACTGAAGTGTTACTGGCATTCCTTTACGCAGTTGCAATGTTCCCGAGGTCAGGATGGTATCTCCGATGGCCAGTCCTTGTATGATTTGTACTTCGGCATCGGTACGTAGCCCTATAACTACATCCACAGGTTCTGCCACACCGTTTTGATAAACAAATACTTTGTTTGTACCCATTTCGGGGACGATGGCTTCGGAAGGGATGGCTATGGCATCTTCTATTTCCTTTTGTTTGAGCTGGATGTTGGCATATCTTCCGGGTAGCAGTTCGCTTTTATGGTTCGGATAGAGGGCGCGTATGGTCAGCGAGTGGGTTTCCATATCCAGTCCGGACTCGGTGGCATATACTTGTGCCGGATAAGACTCCAGTCTGCCTTCTACCTTGAAATCCAGTTTGGTTCCTTTCTTGATATCTCGCGCATAACGCTCGGGGACGGCGAATTCTACCTTCAGTGGCGTCACTTTGGTCAGTTTGGCCACTACGGTAGTGGGGGAGGCGTATGCTCCGGCACTGACTTGCCGCAATCCGATGATACCATCGAAGGGGGCGCGAAGCTCGGTCATGTCGATGCTGGCCTTGATGTGTTCTATGTCCGCATTGAGGGTAGCCAGTTCGGTCTTTACTTGTTCGTATGCTTCTTTGCTGACCGCATCGCGTTTCAGCAGGGCGTTTTGGCGGAATACACGGTCTTCGGCCAAGGGAATTTGCGCTTCCAGGCGTTTCAGCTGGGCTTGCAGTTGCCGGTCGTTTACCTTGGCAAGCAGGGTGCCGCGTTTTACCAATGTGCCTTCGGTGAAGAAGATATCGGTTATTTTTCCGGAAGTCTCGAAGGACAAGTTCACTTCCTCGTCGGGTACCAAGCGTCCGGTGACTTTGATTTCGTCGGTAAGTAAATGAGGTTTGATGACTTGTGCGTTGACATTCAGTACGCGTTGTCTCTTTTCCTTAGGCATGACATCGGCTTTGGCCAATTCTTTGTTTTCGTGGGGGGTGAATTGATAGATGCCCAGGCCGGCTAGTCCGGCTCCTATTAATAAGATGATGCTCCATTTGATTCGTTTGTCCATGTGTCTTTTCTATAGTAGATTAATACTAGCTTTTTTTTGTTGATGAATTAATTTAATTTAGATTGGAGGCATGATGCCATGGTTTAAATGCCGTGTTCTCTTTTTAATGTTTTTTATAGCTTGTCTTGACGGAGTTTCAGGTACATCCGATACTCGTTTTTTTCATCTTAAAGCCCTGAAAAATGCTCGTTCGGTTGCGTCGAAAAACACGTACGTATGTGTGAGCCTTCGCGACCGTATGTGTAGGCTTACACATACGTACGTGTGGGCCTACACGTACGTACGTGTAAAATGCCGTGTTTGTATGCATGAAATGAGACTTCATGTTTGCCGTGTAGACAGACTTGGAAGTGGTTGATAAATAGTATGTTGTGATGGAGGCGACTCTTTGTTTTGTCCACTGTGGCAGTCCAAAGGGAAGTAGAGAAAACATTCTTAAGAATGGACGAGGACATCGTTTCTCACCTGAATATATATTGCGTGTGCTTGCAAAAGATGAGGTTGGTCTTTTAATAATCAATAGAAAAAGAGGAAGCGTGGCCCGGAAAAAGGCACTTCCTCTTTTTTGAATTTGTGTATGCTCTTGCTTACAGGCTTATTTCTTCAGGCTTGGCCACACTTGTATGCGCTTGCCCGAAGGAAGCTTTTCGATAGGGCCTACCACCGGAGTGTCAGAGCGCGGATTTCCGAAATAGTCTTTGTCTGGCGAATAAGGCGTTCTGTCCGGATTCTCGAAGGGAAGTCCGGTCAGTTGGGTAATGCCCAGTCGGTCGGCATCCACCTTCTTACCTTTAAAGGAGGCCAGTTCCTGCAAGTCGATGTCGCTTACCAGATAGACTTCGTCGGCGGTTTCATCCACTCTCAGGTTCGGGTTGACCGATGGCTCTACCCAGCCTTGCTGTTTGTCTGTCATGGGAAGAGCACCGTTTATGAACAGGTTATCTTCGGCGGCGATGGGGCGTTTGGAAACGTCGAATACCACTGTCCCGTATTTCAGTTGCTCGTCGCTACCCCCTATGAAGAGGTTGTTATAGTAGCGGTGGTCGCCTTCGGTAATGGTGCAAATGCCTTTCACTTCCGTGGAATGATTCAGGTGGTAGGGCGTATAGCGCTGGTCGTCCAGCCGGTTGATGTGTCCGGAGAAGAGATTGTTCACGTAAGCGCCTCCGTCTGTGTTTTCTTGGATAGTACGGGGTGAAAGTGAGATGTTGTTGTCCACCTTGTACGGGCCGTGTGATACTTCAAAGAACAAGTCTTGTGCCAGGTTGTCGTACAACAGATTGGAGGAAACCCGGGCTCCTTGTGCCATCCAGTCCAGCCAGATGCCGTAATGTCCGGTGTGGTGGATGCGGTTGTGATGAATGTAAGTATCTATGGCGCCATGCAGTTTGATGCCGGCCATTTCCGCACCTCCGAACTGCTGTTTTACCAGAATGTTGTAGATGTGGTTGCCGTATATTTCGCTGAATGCCGCCCCCATGCTGCCACAGATGCCTGTTTGTTCGCAGTCGGAGATGATGTTGTTTCGGACAATGTGCGAGCCTACATGGTCCTTGCTCCAGCCTCGGCGCAAGGTGTTAAAGATGACTTCGATGTAGTGGGCCGTTCCGTCCAGGCGCTTGTCGTTGCAGTCCAGATTGTGTCCGCTGCTACGTTCTTTTCCCAAAGTGATGCCGTTGGCGCGTGAGTTCTTGATGACATTGTCTTCAATAATCCATCCTTTACACCAGTGGGTGGCTACCATTCCCACCTGTTCGGCGGTAGGGGCTGCCCATTGAGTAGCTGCCTGGCTGATATGGAAACCGCGTATTGTGATGTAGTCCAGTCCTTCGCGTGTAGGATAGAAGCAAGTGGGTCGTACTGTGACTTCCACTGTCTCCTTGTTCGGGTCGGCGGAACCGAAATTGGCATAGAGGGTGGTATGATTTGCATCCACTTCTGCAAACCAGGTCAGGGTGCTTCCTTGCGGGTCGCGGATGGTTCGCAGGGTGTCGGGAGTATATACCTTGTCCAGACTGAATGCCTCGTAGAGGGATACATCATTCAGATAGATGTCGCCGGTGTGGTGATAGCGGTCGGACCAAAGCCAGTCGCCATACAGGCGGTCATTGAACGGATTGTAGTTTCCGAAGAATGTATTGGGAAGCACCACTTTCCATACTCCTTTCCCTTTTTTCTCTTTCTTCCAGCCGTTGACCCGTTCGGAGCCTTTGATTTCGGCCTTTTCGCCTTCGGCTGCCCGATACAGGATGCGTTTACCTTCGCGCTCACCGCCGCTTAGCGGGTTTACCCATTCACGGTAAGTCCCGTTGTGCACAGTGACGGTATCTCCAGGCAAAGCTTTCTGGGCTGCCCAGTTGATGGTTTTGAAAGGGGAGGATGCACTGCCGTCGTTGGCATCGCTTCCTGTTACTGATACATGGTATTCCCTGGCAGATAAAGTGCTGCCGCACAGGCAGAGCAGGGAGATTAAACAGCATATCTTTTTCATGGTTTCTTATGGATTATGTATTTCTTTAGTTGGAATAGTCTTTTAATGCCCGATAGAATGCCTCGATATTGGTTGTCGGAATATGAGGCGGTACGTCGCATCCGGAAGACAGGACGAAGTTGGGATAGGCAGCCGTCTTCTTCAATAGGTGTAGAGTGGCTTCATACATTTTGTCTGTCGATGCCTGCTGGAACAGTCCCACCGGATCCAGGTTGCCCATGATCAACATGTCGTTAGGAGAATCTTCCAGGGCTTTGAGCATGTCGATCTTGTTGCCGAAATGTAAAGCACCTGCTCCCGAATGTATCATAGCTTCCGTACAGTGCCCTCCGTTGCCGCAATTGTGCAGAACCAGCAAGAAATTATCGTCTTGTATTTCCTCGGCTATGCATCGTATATAAGGTGACGAATAGTTGTCACAATCTTCATTGGAGATTAAGCCGGCCACCGGATCGGCCATGATGACTCCGTCTACTCCGGTTTCTTTAATGGCGCGGCAATATTCCATCATGAACTCGGTACACTTGTTCAGTAACAGATGTACAGTATCCGGCTCCATGAACATGGCTATCATGATTTCCGACATACCGTAGAGCCGTGCAGCTAATGAAAACGGACCGATACATCCGGCAAATACGGGTTTGTCTGTTATCGTTTCGGCTACTAGCCGGTCGGCTTTCAGGTATTCTCGGATGCGTCCGCTGTCCAAGGAAGGAACGGATAGGTTTCGGACAGCTTCCGCGTTGCTTACCAGTGGCCGGACTACATTGGGGACATCGTCTTCGGGAAAGTCGATCTCAGCACCGAAAGCTTCGGCTTCGACGGTCAGGTCCATGATGGCTGTCGAGGCCGAAGCCGGGTAGGTTTCATTCAACTTGCAGATGGCTTCGGCGTGTATTGTTCCGTTAGTCACCGCTTCTTTTACAGTCTTTCCACACAGCTCGATACCCGGATGTGTCATGATGGGTATTACAAGCCGTGTTTTGCCTAATAGGGCGTTTTTTATCCATTGATTGAAGTGATTCATTGTCTTTATTTTCTTTTTTTGCGCTTATAGCATGTTTCCAAATTGCAATAGCGGCAGCCATATACCTTTTCGTTGACTTGAGGGCCTATACCTATCAGACCGCTGATAGATTTTTCGGGAGTCATCAGGCATACATCGGACAAGCGGATACCGCAGGGATTTCCTCCCATTTGGGCGAACAAGTTTTTTTGTTCTGTCAGCGGCCAGCCACAGTATCCCGGGCTGAAACGGTGAGTGTGTTTCAGAGGATGTATCTGTTGTTTCAGAAAGAATTCCATCCGATCGCCGACGGCTTCTACCAGCAGTGTTCCTATGACATCGGCAATGAAACAACACAGTATGTCGTCTTGTGGGCTGAAACTCTTCTGAAACTGCTGGAAATCTTCACCCGCCGTTGCTGTGAATAAGGCGAAGCTTTCGGAACCTGTCAGCAAAGAACCCAGTATCTTGCCTACGCCAAATTGTGCTCCATTGTTCAAAACAACTGTATCGTTGCACATTTTTCCCTTTTCCACAAGGAAGGTGCAGGAAGGGGCGGCAAGCGCTTTTACTTCTTCCAGCATAGAGGCGATGAGAGTTGCCACTTCTGCTTTCGGCTCCACTTTTCCATAGCCCATTTCGTGTAGGACGTTTTCCGGAGTGAGCGGCAGGGATGAAGCATCAATAGCGTATGAGTGAATCATGGTCAAGCTGAAACTAAAGTCCGTGCCAAGGTAACTGCAGCATTTGCATTTTCGCTATATCCGTCTGCCCCAATCTGATGGGCAAAGGCTTCCGATACCGGAGCACCTCCGATCATGACTTTCACCTGCTGTCGGATTCCCTCTTCTTCCAGTGCTTGTATGACTTTCTGCATATAATGCATAGTGGTAGTCAGTAAAGCCGACAGGCAGACAATCTGTGCATGGTGTTCTTTGACTGCGGCAACAAATTTGTCCGAAGAGATGTCGGAACCCAGATTGACGACCTTGAATCCGCATCCTTCCAGCATGGAAGCCACTAAATTCTTTCCGATGTCGTGCAAGTCGCCTTTTACCGTTCCGATAACGACGGTTCCCAAACTGGTTGTCCCCGATTGGGCCATGTGAGGTTTTACAATGTCCAAGGCGCCTTTCATGGCGCGTGCAGACATCAGCAATTCAGGAACAAAAGCCTTTCCTTCTTCAAAGCGTTTGCCGATTTCCTGCATGGCTTTGGACATGTGTTCATTGATGATGACCTGTGGCTCTATTTGTTCTTCCATCGCTTCTTGTGTTATAGACTTTGCCACATTTAGGTTTCCTTCTACTATTGCTTTATATAATTCTTGTAAATCTGCCATATATTTAAATTATAGAGTTTTTAGTTCATTGAGTGTATTCATTAGAGCAACTACATTTTCTATCGGAACATTGGCCTGGATGTTATGGACGGCATTGAAGATGAAACCACCGTCACGGCCTAATATTTCGCATTGTTTCAATACGTGCGAGCGGATTTCTTCCGGTGTGCCGTCAGGTAGGATACGTTGCGTGTCGATGCCTCCTCCCCAGAATGTCAAGTCCTTGCCGAATTCTTTTTTCAAGAAGGTGCTGTCCATGTCTTTGGCGTTTATCTGAACCGGGTTCAAAATGTCGAATCCGGCTTCTATCAGTCCTGGAATGATGGGTACAACCGCGCCGCATGTATGCTTGAAGACCTTCCAAGTGGTATGCTGGTGTATCCAGTCGTTCAGGCGCTTATGGTAAGGAAGCCACAACTCTCTGTAGGTATCCAGTGAACAGAATTGTGAGTTCTGTGTACCGAAATCGGTTCCACAAGTGAAGACTACATCTACATTGTTGCCGATGGCCTGCCACAGGCGAGAGTAATTTTGGATGGCGATTTCGGTCTGTTTGTCAAACAGCTCATGGACGAACTCTTTGCGCATCACGGTGGACATGTACCATTCGGAAACGTTGCGTACTCCCTTGGGATCTTTCAACCCCATGCCCGGAATAAATGCCACATCACCCAAGGCTGTTCCGCCAAAGCTGGCGATGACGGCTTTGCCGGTACCGGCTGCTTTTTGTGATGCCTGGACAAAATGTTGTAAGTCTTCATCGGACAAAGAACCGTATTCTTCCAGATTGTCTTCTGCTTTGAGTTGGTCATCGTCCACGAAGTGTTGCCGTTCTACTGCGTCTATGAAATAACAGTTGGAAGGCATAACAGCACTGGGTGGAAATGTACGGTCGCCTTTGGCATAAATATAAACGTCGCCTTCTTTGTCCGGAGTCAGGTCGATACCGGAGGCTATCATTACTTCTTGTCCCCACGGTGTGCGTTGCTGGTGTAATTGCGATTCGTCTATGTCGAACATGTTGCGAGGACCGAATACGGAGACACAGTCTATTCCGAGGGCTTCTTGTAAGTCTGCCTCTACTTCACCCAGCATCTGGAACGGTTCGATGATGCGTACCGGATGTTTCTCCAAACCATAATAATCTCTCAGAGATTCCACTACTTTGCAGTGGATGCCTGTCACAGATGTTGATCCGAAATCTATGGGGATTCGGTCGGGGCTTTGATGATTCAAAGCTGTTTTTACTCTTTCTCTTGATGTCATTCTAAGTTGTTTTTTATGGTACAAAATTACGTGTCTTTTGGGTATTGGCAAATAGCATATTTTTGCCAATATGTTATCTTTTTCTTGCTTTTTGGGGACAGACTTTGATATTTCGAATATTTCAGTTAATTTTGTTTGCAGATAGAACGGCTTGTAGCGTATGGCAAAGATAGAACTTGGCTTTGAAGGAGAACGGTTCATTTATATACCCAATCTTCAGATTAACTTGATGGAGGACAGTCCATTGACCAACGATTTGTATATCTATTCATTAGGATATTTTTTCCATGCGGCGCATCATTACATTAATCGTCCCGATGGATGTAACGAATTTCTGTTTATTTATTGCAAAGGCGGGTGCGGTTGGATTGAATTGTATGGAAAAAGGCAAAAGCTGGAACCCAATCAGTTCATTATTCTTCCTAAGGATGTCCCTCATAGCTATTGGGCGGATGAGGAGGACCCTTGGACCATTTATTGGATACATTTCAGGGGGAGCAAGGCTTCTATTTTCTCAAAGGATTTCGACCGTCCCACAACGGTGGAGCCTTCTGCCTTGTCGCGCATCGAAGAGCGGTTGGATTTATTCGAGGAGATATTCTTTGTATTGAACGAAAGTTTGTCCATCAATCATTTGCATTATGCCAATCTTTGTTTTGCCCATTTCCTGGCTTCTTTTCTTTTTATAGATGTGTATCGAAACAAGTTCAGGCGCAAGGAATATTCGGAGAATGTTATCAAAAGAGTTATCCACTACATGAACGAGAATATAGAGAATAACTTGAAGCTGAAAGACTTGACTCTTTTTTCCGGCTATTCGGAGTCTTATCTCTATCGTAAGTTTGTGAAAGAAACGGGACATGCTCCTATGGATTATTATATGCGTCTGAAGATGGACAAAGCTTGCAAGCTACTTATCCAGACTGATATGAAAATTAATCAGATAGCTTGTAAGTTGGGATTCCGTGAACCGCAGTATTTCTCGCGTACTTTTTCGAACATCATGGGTCTTTCGGCAAAGGAATTCCGGCAACAGAATTTCCGGTTATAAGGGGGGGTGCTATGCCATCTAAAAACACGTACGTACGTGTGAGGCCACGCGGGCGTATGTGTAGCCCTACACATACGCCCGCGTAGGCCTACGCATACGTACGTGTTTTTAGATGCGGCGGTAGGGGTGTTTTTACGCTTTTAAACGACCGATTCGCAGGCTCCGAACGCATCATTTCGGTATATTCGGATCTGCGAATCGGTTGGGAGGCGAGGACACAAAAACCGGTCCTCATCCTGTGGGGGAGTTTAATAATTCTGTTCGTTTGCCAGTTTCCACATGGCCAGGAAAGAGGCCTTGGTGATGTCCACTATTTTCAGCCAGTTTATCTTGTGGGTTTCGTCTCCAGGCTGGTGATAGTCCGGATGTCCGTTGGTGTGATACCATATAATAGGTATACCTAGTTTAGCAAAACTTCCGTTGTCGCTTCCTCCCACCGGGTTATCCCATGCCCTGTAGTCGGGCGATAGTTGCAGGCGATAGTCCTCGATGTCCTTTTTCAGCCAGTCGCCAAAGGCCTGATGGGCGGCCGTATAGAAGTAAACCACTTGGTTGGGATTGCTTTCATCGTTGTTACGTCCTATCATGTCATAGTTCAGATAGCCTTTTACTTTTTTTATCTCCGGATAGTTCATGGTGAAATAGCGTGAGCCTAGCAATCCTTTTTCTTCACCATCCCAAAAAGCGAAAATGACGGTCCGCTCCGGTTGTTCGCCTGTAGCGAGGAAGGCACGTGCCACCTGTAATACGGCTTGTACGCCCGATGCGTTGTCGTCCGCCCCGTTGTATATCTGGTCTCCTTCCAAGGTGGGGTCATAGCCTAGGTGGTCGTAATGTGCTCCGATAACGACAATTTCGTTGGGATTCTTTCCTTCTATCTTGCCCAGTATGTTGCGCAGGGCCAGTTTCTGGTGTACCGTCTTTTTAAGTTCAGCGATCGAGTCGGGATGCACTTGCCAGCGTTTTCCTTTTACTTGGCGTTCGGCGTGATATACATCGAACGGCTGTACGTATTCATCGGTCAACGGTTTGATGCCCATTTGCTTCAGGCAAGAAATGATGTAGTTTCCCGCAATGCGTCCGCCTTTCCATCCGGCCTCGCGTCCTTCCAGTTCGTCGCATGCCAAAAAGCCGATATGTGCTTCGGCGGTGGCGCGGTTTATTGTTTCTACTCCTTTTTTCTCGGGAGCCACTTTCTTGGGCGAAGCGGCATACAGTGTGGTGGTGCATAAAGCAAGCAATGCAATGGCTATGAAATGTTTTTTCATAAAATGGTTGTTTTTTTAGTAAGCGGCGCGATACTTTCCTTCTTCCTTGTCTTCCAGCATGTTCAGATATGAAGTATAGCGTGACTCGCTGATTAAGTGTTTCTCCACCGCATCGCGTACGGCACAACCCGGCTCATGCCTGTGGGTGCAGTTTCCGTATTTGCAATGGGCGGAATATTTAAATATCTCTTTAAAATAGTGTCCCACTTCTTCTTCTTCCATGTCGAACGTCCCGAAGCCTTTAATGCCCGGTGTGTCAATCAGGTATCCTCCTCCCTCGACGGGATACATTTCGGAAAAGGTGGTGGTGTGCATGCCTTTATTATGATAATCGGAGATTTCGCCGGTTTTCAACGTCTGTTCCGGCAGGATGGCGTTTATCAATGTCGATTTGCCCACTCCCGAATTGCCGGAAAACAGCGTAACGTTTCCTGCCAGCTCTTTCTTCACTTCATCTATGCCTGTATGATGAAGGGCGGAGACTTTGAAACAAGGATAGCCGATGTATGTGTACAGGTCGATCAAGGCGTTCATATAGTGGGTGTCATCTTCGTTGTATTTGTCAATCTTGTTGAATATCAGTTTGACAGGTACCCGATAGGCTTCTGCCGTGGCCAGGAAACGATCGATGAAGATAGTGGAAGTTTCGGGATAGTTGACAGTGACAATCAGCATGCATTGGTCCAGGTTTGCGGCCAGTATGTGCGATTGTTTGGAAAGGTTAGAGGCGCGTCGGATGATATAGTTCTTCCGGTCTTCTATTTCGCTGATGAAAGCGGTTCCTTCGTTGTTGGTAATGATTTGCACATGGTCTCCTACGGCAATGGGATTGGTGCTCCGTATTCCCTTCAAGCGGAAATTTCCTTTGATCTTGCATTCAATGACCGTTCCGTCCTCAGTCTTGACAAGATACCAGCTTCCTGTGTTTTTTATTACTAATCCTTTCATAAAGTGAAGATGAAGAATGAAAAAACGAGTCTGTCCGATGCTTGTTTCCGTCATGCTTGTCTTTTCATTCTCCAGATTTCTATGGTTTTATTAAACCGTCATTATTTCTTTGTCTTTCTCGGCCAGCAATTCTTCGATCTTAGCGATGTATTTGTCGTGTACTTTTTGAAGTTTGGCTTCCGTATTCTTTTGTTCATCTTCGGGCATACCTTCTTTTACTGCCTTTTTCAGTGCGTCTATCGCGTCGCGGCGTGCATTTCGTATGCTTACCTTTGCGGTTTCGCCTTCTGCCTTGCACTGTTTGGCCAGTTGTTTACGCCGTTCTTCAGTCAATGGAGGAATGCCCAGGCGGATAATCTCACCGTTGTTTTCGGGGGTGATGCCCAGATCGGAATCCATAATTGCCTTTTCAATGATGCGGAACATGCTTTTATCCCATGGCTTGATGGCGATGCTGCGTGCATCGGGGGTAGTAACTGCGGCTACATTGTTGATGGGAACCATGCTTCCGTAAGAGTCAACCCGGATGCCGTCCAGCAGTCGGGTGCTGGCTTTTCCTGCACGGATGTGTGCCAAGGACTCTTCTAAATACATGACGGCCATATCCATTTTCTCTTGTGCTTCGTTGATGCAAGTCTTTGCGTCTGTCATACTGTTTTGTTATTTAAGTTATTAATCATTCGTTTTAAGTGAAACAAAAGTAATTTATTTTTTGATTATCTGCAATAAAAGGGGAATGATTTTATGTCTCGAACAGCCATTTCCGCATTGAAATTACGGTGTGGATGCTTCTGTACGGTACCGGTCCGGCTCTGTAATTTTTGTGCTGTCGGTATTGTCGGTACACGTCTTTCAATATGTCGTTGCTGAAACGATACTGCCTCCGTTGGCTGATGCAGGCGGCTTCATGTGCCAACGAAGCCAATTGCGTTGGCACTCGAAGCCGCTTTCCTTTTTAAGCGCTTTGGATTGGCGGATGAGTTATGATAATTAAAATCAGTTGTGCACCAGCGTTCCGATGTTTTCACCGCTCATCACTTTCTTCAGGTTGCCTACGGTGTCCATATCAAAGACGATGATGGGCAGGTTGTTTTCCTTGCACATACAGGTTGCCGTGAGGTCCATCACTTTCAGACCGCGTTTCAGTACTTCGTCGTATGTGATGTCGTCGAATTTCGTGGCGGTGGGATCTTTCTCCGGATCGGCCGTATAAATTCCGTCTACGCGTGTACCTTTCAGCATGACGTCAGCCTCTATTTCGATGCCGCGTAGTGACGATCCGGTGTCTGTGGTGAAAAACGGGTTCCCTGTTCCGGCCGACATGATTACGATCTCTCCGTTTTCCATGGCTTCGATGGCTTTCCATTTGCTGTAGAACTCGCCAATTGGTTCCATGCGAATGGCTGTCAGTACGCGTGCTTTGGCTCCTGCTGCTCCTAGTGCGGAACTCAGTCCCAGGCTGTTGATGACGGTTGCCAGCATTCCCATCTGGTCTCCTTTCACACGGTCGAATCCTTTAGAGGCTCCGCTTAGTCCGCGGAAGATATTTCCGCCACCGATTACAATGCCTATTTGCACACCCATGTCGTGTATTTCCTTGATTTGCTGGGCATATTCGCTCAGGCGTTTTTCATCGATACCATATTGCTTCTCGCCCATTAGGCTTTCACCGCTCAGTTTCAGTAGAATTCTTTTAAATCTTGCCATATCGTTTTGCTTTTTAGTTTAGGGCAAAGGTATATAAAAAAACATTCTTTTTCGTTCGGTGTATAAGAAAACTTGGCGTTTATAGAGGGAATGTCGGGAAAATGAGGAGTTTTACTTCGGCGGAATAGGTGGAATGCTTTTCTTTTTTGGGAAGAGCATTAAAAAGAACCGGATGGTAGGGGGCATGTAAATTCGTCTGGAAGCGTCCCGATTTTGTCGCCGTGTTTTTTTATAGCGAACTTTGTTATCGGAAGCGATAGGGCTTGATGGGAATAAAAAGGGTATCGCATAGTCATTTTTGTCTGGTGCGGATTGTTGGGTGGAAGCCCAATACGGTTCGTCCCATGATGCCTTGTACCACCCCACGCAGCAGGAGGTAGATGATGAATGCCATCCACAGTGCGTGGTTGCCCATAGATTCTCGGAAACCATAGTAGGTCAGGAAGAAGCTGGCGGCAGCTATGGTCATGGCTTTCAGCATCAGGTAGGTAGCTGTTGCTCCAATAAAGATTCCGTCGAACAGAAAGGCGGAGAAACCGGCCAATGGGATGGCAAGCACCCAATAGAAGTAGCTTTCGGATGCCTGAATGACAGCATTATCGTCGGTCAGCAGTCCAAGGAAGGACTGGCCTCCTGTGGCGTATAGCAGGGTGAAGGCGAGCGATATTCCCGTGCCCCAGCCGAATAGTTGTCTTACGGTCTGCCGGAGGGATTGCTTGTCTTGTGCTCCGATGTGTTTTCCGGTCAATGCCTCTCCGGCGTAAGCAAATCCGTCCATGATGTAGGAGAACAGGGTGAACAGTTGCATCAGCAGGGTGTTTACCGCTAATACCACTTCACCTTGTGCTGCACCTGCCGAGGTGAAGAAGACTGTGACTGCCACCAGGCAGATGGTCCGTAAAAAGATGTCTCGATTTACTTGGAAAAAGCGGAACATGGCTTGCCGGTCGAACAAGGCTTTTCGGTTAATCTGTCTTGGCAGTCTGCCATAGTGTCGCATCCATAGCAATACGGCTATGAAGAGTCCTGCATATTGGGCTGTCAGGGTGCCGATGGCCACTCCTTCTATTTTCAGTCCCATGCCGTAGACCAGCAGAAGGCTGACTGCAATATTGACCAAGTTCTGGGTAATGGCTATATACATGGGGAAGCGTGAGTTCTGCATGCCTATAAACCATCCGGCAAAGCTGTAAAGTCCCAGTACGGCAGGGGCTCCCCAGATACAGATACGGAAATACCGACTTGCCAGATGTTCTACTTCTCCGTTGGTTTGGATAAAGGTGAAGGCGATTCTTTCTATGGGGTATTGCAGAAGCAGCAGCAAGCCTGCGATGCATAGCCCTGCTCCGGTCGAGCGAAGCAGCAATCTGACGGTCTCGTCCGTATCGTGCCTGCCATACGCTTGCGAGGTCATGCCGCTGGTTCCCATTCTCAGAAAGCCGAAGACCCAATAAATGATATTGAACAGCATGCCGCCTACGGCTATGGCTCCGATATAGGAGGCAGATCCTAGGTGGCCTGTGATGGTGACATCTACCAGTCCCAACAGAGGGACTGTGATATTCGATACGATGGAAGGCAGTGCTATCCGGAGTATGTCTCGGTTACCTTTGTTCAGTTGGATCATGTCGGTTATAAAATGTAGTACACTTCTTTGAATACATATCGGCGGATATGTCTGTTGCTGTCTTCCAACAGCAGGTGTCCGTCGGCTTCCACTCCGGCTATGCGGGCAGTGAATTCCCCTTCGGTATCCGCATAGCGGTGCATGCCTTCCCGGCGGAAGAGTGCATGCAGGTAGTTCCGGACGATGGTGTCTTGTTCTCCTTTTTGCACAGCTTGGTAATAGGTCTTTATCCGTTGCATGATATGTGCCAATATTTGTTCGCAATCGTGTTCATTTCCGGTGATTTGTTTCAGCGATACCGGATTGGGAGCATTGCTGCGGAATGTGCTTTGGTTGATATTCAGCCCTATTCCCGCAATGGTGCGTCCTATGTGCATTCCGTTCAAGTCGTTCTCTATCAGCATGCCGCCTATTTTCTTATCCTTCCAATAGATGTCGTTGGGCCATTTGATGGAGACGTAGTCTGTCCATTGCTCCAAGGTTTCTTTGACGGCTAGTGAGATGAGTTGTGAAAGGATAAACTGCTTTCGGGCTTCTAGAAAAGTGGGATATAGCACGAAACTGAAGAGCAGGTTTTTTCCTTTTTCCGATTCCCAGCTGTTACCGCGTTGGCCTTTTCCGGCTGTCTGGAAATCGGCCTGCACTACTGTAAATTCGTCTATATCCTCTTGGTCGCTCCAGTGAATTAAGTAATTGTTGGTGGAGTCGGTTTCCGGAATGTGCGATAAAGTAAAAAAATCAGCACAATTCATCATATTCCTTTTTCAGTTTACGGGTGAATTTCTTTAAGACCTCTTCGTATGAATGGTCAATCAGTTTCATAATCAGTGGGGCGTCTATATCCCCTTTCAGTGATACCTGGTTCCAATGTTTCTTGTTGAAATGATAGGCTCCTTCAATACCTGCATGATATTCCCTCAGTTCCAGTGCATATTCTGGGTCACACTTCAAGCATATCCATTCGGGATTGTCTAGTCCGACACAAGCATACATTTTCCCCATCACTTTGAAAACCAAAGTGACATTATCAAAAGGAAATTCCTCGGTAGTGGCTTTCTTTTTGATGCAGTAGTCGCGTATTGTTTCTATATCCATATATAATATAAGGTATAAAGATTACCATATCGGAGGATAAAAAGCTTCTTCGATATGCTCGATGGCGTAAGGGGGCTTTTCTCCTACCACGGTGACGATATCAAAGCGTACCGGCAAATCCACCGGAAACTTGCGCAGGTAGGCATCGGTCGAGGCTATGATCCGTCGGATTTTCTTGTTTGTTACCGCTTCTTCCGGATTGCCATACTGTGTGTTTCTGCGGGTCTTTACTTCTACGATGACCAATTCATTTTGATGTTCGGCAATAATATCCAACTCTTTCTTGCCGCAATGCCAGTTCCTGTGTCGGATGATATAGCCTTTCCTCATCAGGTATGCGACAGCAGCTTCTTCCCCTTCCTTGCCTAATTCATTGTGTTGTGCCATCCTTTGTTTTTTTTTGCAAATGTACGGTTTTTGCAGCAATATGCCAAGTCCTGTTTCTTTGTTTCGAATGTCGTGAAAGAATTGTGTAGCTATGGAAATACTTTTTATGAATTGTTTCCTGTAAATATGTCTGTCGTAAAGTTTGCTTTTTTACAAAAGTTCCTCTACTTTTGCATAAGTATGGCGAATAATGGAAAAAAGAGAGTAAAGGTGCCGGCATTTACTCCTAAACGCAAACAGCGTATGGTTTGCTTGATGAGTGAGGAAGAAGTGCGGATTGTGGATTGTTATCTTAAAAAATACAAGATAACCAATAAAGCACGTTGGTTGCGTGAGACGGTATTGACTTTTATTCATCAAAAGATGGAGGAGGATTATCCCACTTTGTTTAAAGAACATGACATGCGAAGATAAAGATGGCAGATGATATCTATTATATGAAGCAAGCCTTGCTGGAAGCAGAGAAAGCAGCCAGGCAAGGAGAAGTGCCGGTTGGAGCGATAGTGGTTTGTCGCGACCGTATCATTGGACGTGGTCATAATTTGACGGAAACATTGAATGATGTGACTGCTCATGCTGAAATGCAGGCTCTGACGGCAGCAGCCAATACGTTAGGTGGAAAATACTTGAACGAGTGTACGCTATATGTCACCGTAGAACCTTGTGTGATGTGTGCCGGGGCTATAGCCTGGGCGCAGACAGGACGGCTTGTTTTTGGAACAGAAGATTCTAAGCGTGGGTATCAAAGGTATGCTCCCAATGCATTGCATCCAAAAACAATGGTTGTGAAAGGAATGCTTGCCGATGAATGTGCCCAGTTGATGAAAGATTTCTTTAAAAAGAAACGATAGTAGTTTATTTTACCTCCTCAAATGTAAACTATGCTAAAAATCAGTTCGTTATACAAATATGTCTATTGGTAATAATAGATAAAAATAATGATTGATAGATAAAATTCATCTTATTGTTGTCCCGATCTATCTTGTTTGTGCTTTGGAGATGTATCTGAAATATGCATAGGTTGGATTTCTACAATGTTTCCATCTTCAAATGAATAGGCACCAGATAAGTCATAGTTTTTCCCTAAATTTTGATAATTATTTTTCATCCTCAATGACTTCTCGCCGAATGAATAGTATACAAGGGTATATCCAAAATCAGCAAGGTATTTTACTATATAGTCTTTTCGTATAGCTAAGCCTCTTAATTTTTCAATCCGAATGTTTACAGACACTATTTCATTGTTAGAAATAGCTCTTACTACACCTCTCTCTGCTGTGTATAATTTCAGATACTCCATAATATGATGATTTGGTGCACAAACTTCACGAAGCAATGTCTTGGATTCGTCTAAGCCGAAAACGTTTTCTTGCAATTGGGCTTCATATGACAATTGCAAAGTAAAACCAGGTCCTTCGTGTCTATGTTTCTTTTCCCATTCATCTCGTTGCCGAATATAGGTTTCAGCCCAAGGATATTCGTTCCACAAATAATCCGTACTTCCGTTTCTACATTCTGGCATCCATCTCCCATGGAAATTCTGTTCTTTAGCCCATCCCTTGTAGGCACTCAATTCCTCTTTCTTAATGAAACCTGCATTAGAATAAAGAAAAAGATCTTTAATTGTGCCATCTATAACTTCCGTTTCATGCCCATCATAGCACATAAGTATCACCCACTCTCCATCAGTCTCGTCTTTCAACAATAACCGTGGAGCAGGCAATGGAAATACATTATCCATCCACGTTTTATTATCAATATCATCCACTTCCTCTAATGAATCGACATTGAAATGTATCAAATCGTCTTCTTTCTCATTTGTAATTGTTGGGTCTATTGTGGAATATTCACGAGTAAACCATGGGTAAGGTTGTGCTGCCATATCTTTTTGTTTTGGAATATTTGAACTAAAATACCTGTCTTTAGACACAGAACAATAGTCACATAGTAATGCATCTGTCTTATGCAAAGCCATCCAAAGATATTTTTTACCAAAACGTTCCATTTTATTGTCATATCTTGATTGGTTATATATATCCTTGTCCAAATCTCCAAGTTCATCATCCCAACCATATTCGTTCATAATGATATTTGCCATTATATTTCTAATGTCTTGCAAAGGAATTGATAGATACTCATTACCTTCCCTCTTATAGAATACGGGGCTGTCGCTATAAGAATTAGAGCCAAGTATATATCT
The DNA here is from genome assembly GCA_947173895.1 of uncultured Bacteroides sp. Classification (GTDB taxonomy): domain Bacteria; phylum Bacteroidota; class Bacteroidia; order Bacteroidales; family Bacteroidaceae; genus Phocaeicola. The sequence goes on from CAMWGU010000011.1 coordinate 33,739, forward strand.
GTTAAAATCTGAAAAACCGCATAATGTGTAATACAATCTTTCAGAACCATCAGACGAACCAAAAAAAGTTTTATCGTCATCCAATCGTGATGATATTGAGGAATAAGGATTCTCTGTCATGAAGGGGATTTTTATTTTTCCCAAAAAAGTATTGTCCCCATTTAAGTAATCCGCATATTGTAAAATCAACATTGTCCATTGTCTGACTAATATATTGGACGGAGCTTGTCCTTCTGTATAAAATACAGCAAGCAGCATACTTGCAATATCAGCACATTCCATGGTATCTCTCTTTCTCAACAAATGGCCGTAAATAGCGCACACTATTATTTCTACAACATACAAGTCATTACACTGTGCAAATAGTTCTATGGCATCCCGTGCGGATTGTGGATATCTGTCGAACAATGCGACCAAATGCCTTAACAACCTTCCTCTGACAAAGGGATGGGTAGATGTGCACATCCACCCCAACAATATTAAATATTTGTGAGTGTCTTTTTCTGTTATATCTATCTCAATAAAGCCATCTACTTTATAATACGAAAAATAGTTGAATATACCGTTTACTGCCGTCGTCCATTTTTTGTCTCTTATGGATATTTTTTCGTTCATCAGTTTCTTATGTGCCATAAAGAATACTTCTTTTGGCAATATGGTTAGTAAATTACGCAATATACCTAATGAGAAAACCTGTTGTTCTACCATCCACCTGAATACTAAATCATTGTTGCTTGTACGATAATGCAGGCTATCGAACAAGATGTTCAACAGATTCTGATGTGCAAGCAAATCCCTATTCAACAATTCTGGCATAAGCGACCATTCCGAAAGTAAGGCGGCAAGGAAACGCCTGTACAGAAAATGTTGCTTACATTCCGACTTCTCTATCACAAAATCCACTTTTGCATCATTCTTCATTTTGCATTTACAAAAAGCGTCAGCCATTAGAAAGTCACCTATCTTTTGGAACCCAAACATTAGTCTTTCACCATCCATTCCAGTTTCCAGCAAAAGATTCTCTTTAATAGTCCAATATAGTAGACTACTACTCCATGTCCTGTTTCGGCATAATTGGTCTGCATAAAATCTAGCCTTTTCTCTTGGTACATCCTGACATGAATTATAGAACAGTGAATACATTGCCAGTTTGTCCAACAACTTTCCTGTCACATTTCGGTGAGGATCTTCGTCAACTCCATCTGAAACCGTAATATTCCTATAACCTATATACTTTCGATAAAGTTCTATATAAGAAAAATCACGTTCCATAAAACTAAAGTCCTGATTCACAACCTGACAGAAAATATTTAGAAACAGTGGATTTGTGAATTCCCTCAGAAAACGGTTACGAATAGAACCATCTTCATCCTTTATCTTGTAATGGACAAAGTATTTCCCAGTCGCTTCATGTACGCGTGAACCAAATCCCTCCATAGACGCTTGTTCCCAATTCCCAAAAATACTAGAAGATTCAAAGTCTCCATTTCTGTATGTAACGATTACACGCAGATTCTTTAATTCATTTACCTTTGACTCCACGTTTCTTAACGCTGTATTCCAAAAAACATCTGTTGCACCCTCGTTGATGGCATCAATGAGGATGAGGGCGTTTGAATGTTGTTCTTCCATAGCATCATCCAAATCTTCCAACGATTTGCTCTCCATTCCTGACATTCTTATCAATTGCGATTCAAAGTCTTCATGTGGGTTGAACTTGCTGCCAAACAATAGATACACATTCATTTGTTGGGATAAACGTCGAGCTGTTGCACACATATAGTGAGTCTTGCCCATACCTGCCTCTGCATTAATCACCAGTAATTTGCTCTGACAATAGTGCATTAGCTCAATGTCTGCTCCGAATTTAGGAAATTCTTCTTGAAAGAAGTTTGTTGGGTAGCCTTTATTAGATTTATCTTTATCATAATTGGCATATATGTTCTCTAGCAAATAATAAAATTCCACATAATTTCCACGTGTATATTTAGGTATGCGACTACATATATAATCTGTTGACAAAGCAAGGCTTTCCAACTTTGCCAATCGCTCATAGAGTGCATTTTGTACTTCCTTTACTGCAAACAAATCGATTTTATCATCCAACTCTTTGTTTGCAATATGCAAATCTTCATTATATCTCAGAGCTGCATATCCAATAGCCTTTTTCACCTGTCTTTGACTTGTCCCCCTTCCTAATGGGGAGAAATCCTCACTCTGCCAATCCTCTGACACAGCCACTCCATGTTGCCTTAACTGTTTTTTGAGACTTAGAATGGAACAATAGCCAAGACAACCTGACAACTGTTTCAACGTGATACCAATCACAGACCCCATCTCGTTCAATACAGGTGACCCCGAGAATCCCTTGTACGAATTTAAGGCGAGTGAGTCGGTTCTGACAACAGCTGTATCATAGTCTTTTCTTGTCGTGCCAATCCTGTCACATACGTCAATGGAAATCAAGTCCTCTCCACGTCCCAATTCTTGAGGATAACCTACGATACTCAAAGTTCTGTCTTCATTAAATATAGTGGCCAAGAGAGCCAGATACTGGCGATGCACATTGCCGCTTATCCTTAACAATACGACATCTATTGGATCTTCATTCACTCCGAGTTCTTCCACTTGACAGCTTATAATAGATGTTTCTATTATGATTCGCACATCGTCGCCACTTACTTCATGATCGACTACAATATGGCGGGCTGTTAACAAGGTGTTCTCCGACACAAAGAACGCTGTACCTCTATTATTTCCACATTGTACTGAAACTATCGCCGAATACAGTGTCTTTCTTTGTTCAACAGGAAACTTCATAGCTATTTTCGCTTTTTTTAATTTTGAAATTCAGCATGTCTTTCTCTTCATCGGAAAGTTCGACCAGCTTCTTCAGCAATTTATTCGGCTTGTTGTATCTTATCTCTCGGTATTGTACGTCATCTGGCAAATCGGTTGTTATTATTCGACCCAAAGTCTGCAGACTCGGTGCTTTTCCCGAGCCACCAGTAAAGAAGTACATTTCACTGTCCGCCACCTTTATTAATTCTTTTGATGTGCTGTGCGCACTGCCGTGATGTGACACCTTTATCAAATCAAAGAGAATAGGCTTTTCTTCATTCGGATAGTTTTTTCTTATAGCTGTTGCAACTTGGGAAGGGTCAGCATCGCCCATGAAGAGAACTTTATGATTTTGATATTCCCACACGAATGCGATTGAAGCTACATTGTTTTCACTCATCTTCAAGAGAGGCTCTTCAGCATATCTCTTCAATGTCGTCCTATTTATCTCCTTACTGCTGATGTACTCCTCCGTCTCCTCCATCTCGTTAAGTTCGGCAATCCGCATCAACGCCTCATAGATGGTCTCCTCTTTCTTAAAATCCTCAATCTTCTGCTTGTACAGATTTTGCCAGAACAACTTACGGTATTTCACATCCAACTTATCCAATGCATCATTTGAAGGCGATAAAAATACAATTTTGCCCATGTTATGGTCAAGTATGATTGGGGAAGACTCGTCCGTGATATATTCTCGTTGCCAGACTTTCGCCCATGATTCATTCTCCAGAATACACTCCGCAAGGGTCACAGCTTTCTTTTCATTGATGTTCTGGTTTATCATGTCGACAACAACAGGCAGCTCACAATAAATGTTTTTCACATTCTCTTTCATCTGTTCGCTCCAATCACAAAAATTGCCCGTTATCCTCTGATAACAGTTGTAGAGAATGTGCTTTATCGAAATCTCTTTGTTCTGACGAAGCATTGTCACAAGGCCATCTATATGGTCGTTGTCAATATGCGTAGCTATTAAATAGTCAATCTTACCTCCCAATTCATTCTCTATAAAATCACCTATTTCAGGTTTATACTGCCCACAATCAACCATTATGCTAATTGTGTGGTCTTCATCTTTAATAACAAAGAAAATGCAATCGCCCGCTCCGCAAGAAAAAGTTTTGAATGTATATTTCATAGGTGTCACTACATTTGCTGTAAAATTATTCTCTTGAAAATAAATGTCTATTCAGCATTTACAATATTCATCAGCTCATCGAAACTATCCACCTTGCCATACTTGATTTGTGAGGATGATAGTTGGTCGAAGAGTTTTTCGGCACAAGCTATTTTGCCTTTCTCTATTCCACGTAAATCGAGGGACGACATACTGCCTTTGGTTTCCGCTACGAAATAGACGTGCTTCACACTACCTTCCTGAAAGGCTATTGCCCAGTCTGGAGAGTAGTTGCCTACGGGTGTGGGTATATGGAAGCCTTTGGGCAGTTTAGCATACACTACCACTTCCTTGGCTGTGTCAAGACGCTGTACGAACTTGCGCTCCACACTCTCTGCGGCATTACCGTCGGTGAAGACATAATCGACAATGCTCTTCTTGCCTTCGTAAGCCTTGTCCATGGAGGTGTGCTTCTCCTGGGTGAAGATGTCGCTGGAGTATTCGCCATCTACTTGGTTGTAGCTGATATGATCGACAATGATGGTGGCTTTCTGCTCCATGATTAGCCTTGACACTTTGCGGATGAACTCCTCGGGATTCATCTTGTAGAGATCGAACTTCATGGGGCGGATTTTCGAAAGGATGGTTGCCACCGTCCTGCGGGTCAGCTTGGTGTTGGCACCTATCTTGCCCAACAGATCATACTTCACTGTGCTTACCACATCGGTGTGCATCATGTTGTGGTCTGCCGTGTCCTCGTGGAGCATGTGCCCGTGTTCTATGTCCTCGTGGGTGAGTCGGTCTTTCTGCTCACCGCGCGTTACCACATAGCTCAGTCGTGCTACGTTCAGTTCATTATTAATAGCCGCAACAGCTTTGCTGATAAGCTCCTCGCTGTCGAAATCAACCGTGTAGGCATATTTGTGGTTGATGCGGTGCCACAGTTCCTGAAACTCCTTTTTGGCGAAGTTGTCGTTGAGCTTGTTCTCCGGAGTCTGCGGTTTACTGCCGTCGTCTATCATGTCATCAAGAGCCTTCGGGTCGAAGATGCTCTGCACACGCTTATACACCTGTTCGGTATAGGGTTGCAGGTCATCGTCCAACGGCTTCAACGTGCCGTCTTGCAGGTCGGTATGGAACAGTTCCGTCACCTCTCCGCTCTTGGTGATATAGCCGTTCATGCGCAACTGGAAATAGATGTCCTGTGCCTCGGCGGTAGTCACGGTGTGCTTCGTGCCGTCGGGTAGGATGAATATCTTGCCTGTAAAGAACTCCATATCGGCACGCAACGGACGGTCGTATAGGTCGGCACGGATGTCTTTCTGCAGGTCGCTGACGAATGAGGCATAGCCCTCACTCGCTATCACCGTCAGACGGTTTACCTTGTGTACCTCGTCGGGCAGTACGTCGCCATCCTGTCTGATGCCACGGCTGTCCACACAGAGGCGCAAGCCGCGTCCCACTTCCTGCCTCTTCTGGCTGATGCTGTTCGACTGGCGAAGCGAACAAATCTGGAACACATTGGGGTTGTCCCATCCCTCGCGCAGTGCCGAGTGGGAGAAGATGAAGCGCACAGGCTCGTCAAGACTCAGCAGACGTTCCTTGTTCTTTAGGATAAGGTCGTAGGCAGAGATGTCATCGGCTGTGTCAGAGCCTCGTTTGGTCTCGCTGTTCACTGCACGGCCTTTCTTGTCGATGGAGAAGTAGCCCGTGTGGGTGTCCTTTACGGCGATGCTGCCCAAATAAGCCATGTAGTCGGGATTGAACATATTTTGCTGTTCATTCAGCTCCGCCATATACTCCTGCTCGAATATCTCGCCATAGCGTCCCAACAGTTGCTGCCCGTCCTCGTCGTATTGGCGGTAGTTCGCCACCTCGTCAATGAAGAAGAGCGACAGGCATTTGATGCTACGCTTGAACAGGGCAGCCTCCTTGCGGAAATGTGCCTTGATGGTCTCGCGTATCTGTATGCGTGCCTTGTGGTCGGCAGTCACGTTGCCCACCACATCTTTTATATATAAGGTAGTGCCATTGCCGAAGGTGATGCTGCTGCGTGAGGGTTGCAGGGTATCTACATGTATATCCGTCACCACATATCCCTTGTACTGCTCCATCTGCCCCGATAGGAAATAGAGGTCGTCACCTTCCGAGATGTTCTTGTAGTCACGCTTGATGTTGCCCGACTTATTCTGTATCTCCATCTCCATGCGAGCCTGCGGTGACTTGTCCTTGGAGAGGATGATGTCGGAGAGGTAGAGGTAGCCGTCCGTACCCTTCAGGTTCCTCAGTTCAAAGCCCACCACCTCTATTTTCTTCACCAACTTCTGGTTGTAGGCATCCAGTGCGTCAAGCACATACACGGGGTTGTGCGTCTCCTTGTGCGTGGCGGAGTAGTTGAGCGTGAAGAGCGGGTTGAAGCGTGCCAATGCCGTCTGCGTGGCTGCGCCTCCCATCTTCTGCGGTTCGTCGAGAATGATGATGGGGCGGTTGGCTGCAATCACGTCGATAGGTCGGCGCGAGCGGAACGAGTCGCGCTTGTCGTAGATGATGCGTGCCGCCTTGTTGTTGGCACCCTCTTTCAACGAGGTGTTGAAAGCTTGGGTGTTGATGATCATCACACTGATGTCGGCACTCTGTGAGAAAGTGTCGATGTCACCGAGACTGTCGGAGTTATAAATGAAGTAGCGTGCCTTCTTTCCATAGATTTCCATGAAATGATCTGTGGTTATATCAAAGCTCTTCTTCACGCCCTCACGGATAGCAACGCTGGGCACCACCACGATGAACTTTGTCCAGCTGTAGCGTTTGTTCAGTTCAAAGAGGGTCTTGATATAGACGTAAGTCTTTCCAGTACCAGTTTCCATCTCCACATCGAGCTGGCAGTGACCGAGTTTCTTCACCACGTCGTTAGAGAGGTGGATGTTGCTTTCGGTCTGTATCTGATGGATGTTCTTCAGCAACGTATCTTCATCGAGCACCACTTCACCGTTTTTATAACCTGTATCCTCTTCGTCGTACTCAAACTCCTTCACTTCCACACGTTTGCCACCTTGCTCCACATACACCTTGCCATGGTCTATCTTGTATTCCAGCAGACCGAGGTTGGGCTGTCCGTCGAACACGCGCACTACGTTCTCCACGGCATCCGTCTGATATTGTTGTATTTTGAATTTCAGTTTCATAATCATAATGATTTATTCAATCTCTATTGTCGGAGCGTCACCATCGGAGAGACGGTCAAAATCGGAACGGAAGAGGCGGTCTTGGATGACACGATACTTCTCAAACTCCGACTCAGCAAACTCCTTGGCATATTCAGCTGTAATTTTGCCGGCATCCTGTAGCACCTCACGGTCTGTAGCATTCAAGAATATGTCTATACGCTTTTCCCAATCTTCCATTGTCATGGGGATATGACGCTCTGCCATATCCTTGGCTATGTCAAGATAGGCATTTACAAGCCTTCCCATAGCTTGCAACTCGTTTTCCCGCAAATAATTCTTGGCAATGGAAACGTCAGTCTTGATAATCTTACCATTTGGCGCCTTTGCCCAAGTGGTCAGTCCCATGTGCTCTTTCTCAGCATTTGCACGCTCTACGATGAGTTCCGCCGCAGTATGCCCATGTACGGCATAGTGCATCTTGTTCTGCACTTTCTTGAAAAACCTGCGTGTCGTGGGGGCATCCTTGTTGTAGTCTATTGCTGTGGCATAAATATCAGTCAGCTTTTGGTAAAAGTTACGCTCTGACAAACGTATCTCGCGTATCTCCTCCAATAATTGTTCAAAGTAATCTACATTGATGAACGAGCCGTTCTCCATACGCTTCTTATCGACAATGTATCCACGTATGGAAAACTGACGTATGACGTAGGTACACCATTGCCGGAATTGCGTGGCGCGGATGGAATTGACGCGATAACCCACAGAGATGATAGCATCGAGATTGTAGAACATTGTGTTACGTGTAACCTGTCGATCGCCCTCTTTTTGAACTGCCGAGATTTTCTCGGTAGTTGCTTCTCTGATTAGTTCCCCACTCTCGTATATATTCTTCAAATGCAAACCTATATTGTCGGTTGAACAATCAAAGAGTGTAGCCATCGCTTTTTGCGTAGCCCAAACATTCTCATCTTTGTAAAGCACCTGTATGCCATCTTCCTTGCCTGTTGCCACAAAGGTAAGGAACTCTGCCGTACTGTTTCTTATTTCAAATTTCTTTGCCATGGTCTTCTACAAGATTTTAGTTACAGTATCGGGAGAATAGGTCTTGAAGAGTTGCTCGAAGTTTGTGGCGGTGCTGTCGTTGGCCATGGAGGTGTCGCGAAGCACGGCATAGAGGGGATGCATCTTGGCGATAGTGGTTACCACCTCATCAGTCACGTCCTTGTCGAAACAAGCCACGAGATAACCGTCTGCCACATTGTAGATGGTCTTGCCTGCCACTACCTCTGTCGCAATCTTGCTGTCGAGCATGGCACCCAACTCCAGCATCACCTGGAAGAGCAGGTCTTCTGCCGTGCGGTCGGACTTCACGTTATTCACCAATAAGAATATGTCGGCTTGACTGATATCCTTAGGAGTGTAGTAGATGCCCTCCATATTGGTGCTATCCAACTTCAAGACACGGAAACCAGTGTCGAGGTCTTGCGTTGTCAATGGACTGTCTTCCTTTATCTTCTTGCCGGCACGACGGATGCGTTCTTTGCCTATCTCGCAAATGGTTTTATAACCAGCCTTATATGCTTCGCTTTTCTCATCTGTCAGTTCGGGTAGCTGCACCATGATAAACTTGCGATTGCCTCCGTCTTCAGCATTAAGTTGCATCACGGCATGGGCGGTGGTGGCGGAGCCAGAAAAGAAATCCAATACTACAAAATCATTATCTGGTGAGTTGTTAATTTGTAATGCCAAAAGTTTTTGAATCAAAGAGACTGGTTTAGTAAAATCAAATATACTTTTTCCATCAAATAACCTACGAACTTCTTTAGTGCCATCTTGATTAAAGGGACCTGACATTAATGAAAGAGGCTTTCCTCTTCTTATTTTACCTCGTTCGTCTTTAAGATAGGCTTTGGAACGTACTGAATATGTTCCATCTTTTTGTAGGTTAAATTCAACTTCATTGTTGTCAATAGCAGTTTGTAGCCTATCTTGAGACCACACCCATTGTTTCCTTGGCAAGATTACCACTCCGTTATGTTCGATAGGATACATCAAATTAGGTCTATCACCTAAACTATTAGTCATCAATGGTTGGGTCATGTATCCTCCCCTTATAGAATACTTTTCATCTCTTTTCGAATATACAGATTGACTTTCCTCATCTAATTCTGAAGTGATATCTAAAATTTTCTTTTTGGAATAGCAAAGAATATATTCATGTACACTTATAAAACCTACAGTATAAGCACCTGCACCATATTTGTTTTTCCAAACGATGGTTTCTATTCTATTTTCTTCTCCGAATATCTCATCACATACTCTTTTAAGGTTTTCCAGCTCGTTGTCATCAATCGAAATAAATATCACTCCATCATCCGTCAGCAAGTCTCTTGCCACTTTCAGACGCGGATAAATCATATTGAGCCAGTCGGTATGGAAACGCCCATTGCTCTCGGTATTTGTAACGAGACGGTTGCCCTGCTCGTCAAACTGCCCGGAGTTGGCGAGGTATTCGGCAGAAGACTCAGCAAAGTCATCCTCATAGACAAAGTCGTTGCCCGTGTTATAAGGCGGGTCGATATAAATCATCTTCACCTTGTGGAGATAGGTCTCTTTCAGGCATTTCAGCACGTCGAGGTTGTCGCCCTCGATGTAGAGGTTCTGCGTGTTGTCGAAATCCACGCTCTCCTCACGGCAGGGACGCAATGCGGCATTGACAGGCGAGTTGGCGAGCAGGATAGCCTTCTTCTTATCAGGCCAAGTAAACTGATAGCGTTCCTCACGTCCGCTGATAATGACATCCGAGAGGTTCTGCTGCAACTTCTCGAAATCCACCTTGCGCACCAGTTCCCCTGTGCGCTCGTCAATCGTCTCTGTCACACAGTCAGGAAAGAGCGACTGAATCTTTCCAATATTCTCTTGCACCCCATTGGTGCTCTGCATTCTGAGTTTATCCATTGTTATATAATTCTTATTTCTTTAATATTCATATCAATAGGAGCATTATATGAAAAAACATATTTTTTTGCATAAAGCAACCTTCGAGAATTCAAATGCTCAAGAAAATCTTTGGTCACTTCTCCAAAATAACCATCTAATCTATCAAATTTTGAGAAATATCGTTTATCCCAAATGACTAACATTAGATTTGGAGTTAATGGAAATGATGTTTCTACGCCATATCGTGTTAATCCTAAGCATTCATTTCTCTCACAAATATTATCAGCATGTCCAAAAGCGACTATTGGACTATCTGAAGTATAAAATGAATTTGTTGAAGAATAAAAGAAACTCCAATAATTATTACACAATTGATTGGAGAATGTGTTAACCAATTCTTCATTAAGATATGTTGACTTTGCATGATTTACCACCTGATCTACCGAAGCTACAATGTCTAACTTTGCAATATCAGGATTATTTAGTTCTTTCGAGAGACCATAAGTAAATAGCCGAATCATTTTCGGCATAACAGAGTCAAACATTTCATTGTTTTGTTTCCTAACTTCTGGTAACCTCATATATTGAATTGCTATATGTTTAGCAATTTCCTTTCTTTCATGTTCTGCTAATAAGAAGTTCTTTATTTTTTTCTCCAAACAAAATTGTATGCGATTATTTATTCCACTTAATATGGAAGAAAATGACAATTCTACATTTTTGGCAAAGTAATCTAATTCTATTGACAATTTATTGATGTCACTTTGGCTATTCCTTTTTAAATATTCATCACTAATAGAATAGAAATAGTTTTCACCGCATACCTTTTCTACACTTGTCTTTACTTGTTTCTTTGATTTGAGAATATAAGTGTGCAAATACCATGAGTTATTACCTTCATGGGCAAATTGCCTCAAATAACATTGAGGAACATAATGATGATATTTGTGAGCTTCACCTTTTGCCATATTGCTTGTTCTTTAATTCTGTAAGTTGTTTGTGTAGCAAGAACTTCTTTTGAGGTTGTGGTTCTACTGCGATTTTCTTTTCCAAAGCTACTATTTCTTTCTGCAAGGCTTCTTGTTTGGAAGTCTGCTCGATTGCCTCTTTAAGTTTTGGGGCATCAGAGGTAATGAGCGTTTCGGCTATTTGTCGAACCAACGATTCATACAGACCATCCATCGTGTGATGATGTAAGTTGACGGTCATATCTTGTGGTGACATCCACGGAGAGCGATAAGTGCGAATGACTTTGTATTGCAGTTCGGAATTGCCACTTACCGCCTGCTTGTAGTTGATGAGCATGCAGACCTCTTCCTCATATTTTAGGATAAAGAGCAGGTGACGAGGCATCATCTTGTCGATGAAAACAAAGATGTCATCAGGACATTCCTTGTCTTTCAGCGGCACGACAAAAACGACTATCTCGTGAACATCAAGCCCATCAGCAATGTTCAGCGTAGAGGGTGCCAGTTTGGCAAACCATTCTATGCTGACCACATCACGAGTGAAGTGTTCTTTCATCCGTGCATTAGCCCCCAGCTTGTCTATGAAAGTCCGCTTGGGAACTATCCTGTTGACCCTCGTTGAGGGTGGGAAGAGGTGTTGTATCATATTTACTCTAATGGTTTTAAGATTACCCAACGCCCATTCTTACGACCACCTTCACGGGCAATAATGCCCTTTGCTTGGAGGTCTGCGAGATCACGTTTGACAGTTCTTTGTATGCTACTTTCCTTTTGGGACATCTTTTGGGACATCTTTTGGGACATCTTTTGGGACATCTTTTGGGACGTTATTGTGCAATCCTCTTCTATCATAGACAATATATCTGCCTGTCTATCAGAGATTTCTATTGTGCAGTCTTTTATGCAATCTTTTGTATCATCTTTTGGGACATCTTTAGTGCCATTCGCATTATAATCCGGCCTTTTGAATGTCACAGTCACGAAATAACCGTCCGTTGTCCATGTGGGAGTCTCGACATTACGGTAGGCACAAGCATCGGTGATGCGTTTCACGCCTGAGCCCCATTTCTCAATGTATGAAGTACTGTAAAGCACATTGGCAATGAGTTTGTTGTGTGGATTGGAACTGTGCGGCTGGGTGATGTTCTCGGCAGTGAGGGGAGGCACGAGATAGCCTGTATTGGTAATCTCGATGCGGTCGTCGTAGATAGCCAAATAGATAGGCAGACAATAGCGGCCCCACTCGCGGTGACATAGGCTATTCAAGATACTTTCGCGCAACGCCTCGGCAGGCACTTCCAACCATTCGTCACGTATCAGACCTACTACCTTGCCGTGCATACTGAGGTGCTTGCGAAAGAAGTTCATCGCCTCGTTGAGCAGCACGAAGATATTACCTTCTGCCTGTTGGGAGTCGATAAACTCATTCTTGTCTGTACCACGGAAACGTGCCAGACTTATGGAGAGTTGCAGGTACATACCTGTTTCTTTAGTGAACAGTGCCGTTGCAGCATTCAGCAGTTTATTGCCGTCGAGCAATTTCCATTTGTCCAAAATGTCCTTGATAGGTTCGGTCATGGCGCTCTCCGGCATACGTCCACGCTCCACGCCGAGACGTACCACACCACGAATCAGATTCTCGTCGAGTGAGTCAATACTCTTGAAATCAGAAGGCTGACGCTCCCAAGCGAAGAAGTCGGGCTTGCTTTGGCGCAGGCGCAGGTCGAACATATCACAAGGCATTTCCTTGGTAGTGCTTTCCACCCGATAATAAGGGCAGCCATGGTAGGTGTAGGGTATGTTTCCCCATAACCAAGCGTCAAAGTGCATGGCTATCACTTTCTGGTTTGGACGGTCAGGAATGTCAATATATTCTACACGTACATCTACCTGTGGCTCCAAATAACTCAGAGCCTGTGCTATCTCACGCTGGGTGTTGTCCGTCACCTCCTGACCAAGTATCTTCAAGGATGAGGGTGTTACTCCAAAGATGAGCCATCCGCCTTCGGTGTTCAGAAAGGCACAAGCCGAATGCATGCCGTCTTTCAACTCGCCCGTTGTCTTCTTCAGTTCCAACTGGCGGTGCTCGTCATTTTGAATCAATATCTGTAATTCCTCGTATGTCATATTTCGCTACTTTATTATCAAAAAGGTTATCAACTCGAAATCATCCAGACCTTTAATCTCTCCACTTAGGGCTGTTGTCTCGCCTTCGGAGAAAAGACTTTCTATGTCTGATTCCTGTTTTATGGTTACGATGCTGTCAATTGCAGCATGTAGAAGACGGCTATAATGCTTCATATCACCTCCGTCCTTTGTCTCACGGTTCACCGCAGTACAAAGAGCATGGTCATACTCTTTCTTATCACGACATACGGTACGCATGATGTCGAGCAACTGCTTGGGATGCAAGTGGTCACAAATCACCTCTCTGTCATTAGAAAGATAAACCATATAGAAAGGATGAAGCAGATTCTTGTGGTCGATGTTCACGGAATTGTTTCTGTTCTTCAACACGAACATCACTCCAGGCTTGGCAAGAGACGAACTGCCTACCACGGCATTCAGGCCGAAGGGAGCGTGTTCTATATCGGGATGCTCTTTGAGATAACTCAACAGGTCAAGTCGGAACTCATTGAGTCCCAAGTCCATGATATTGATGCCTGTGTCCATGTCCTCGATGTCCATCACCTCATTCTGTAGTTTCTTCAACTGTCCGAGCCGATATTCAAGGTCTGCCTCTTCACCGATACTCAATGGGTTGCCCGTACCGGCGGCCGTGAGGATGGTGGCTTTCATACGGCTCTCCACACGTCCTTTCAGTTGGATATAGTCATCCAGTTCCATGTCGGGCCAGTAGTTTACCAACTGTATCTGCTTGTTCTTTGAACCGATACGGTCGATACGTCCGAACCGCTGTATGATGCGGACTGGATTCCAGTGTATGTCGTAGTTGATGAGATAGTCGCAGTCCTGCAAGTTCTGTCCTTCGCTGATACAGTCGGTGGCAATGAGTATGTCTATTTCTTCCTTGGCATCAGGATAAATGGCTGCACGGTCTTTAGAAAGTGGCGAGAAATAGGTGAGGATATTGTTGAAACTCAATGGAAACTTATTGATGGTGCAACGTCCTTCGGTGGAACCCGTAATTAACGCCGTATTCAATCCGCAGTCGTTCTTGATGGTGCCAGCCAATTGTTCGTAAAGATAGTTGGCGGTGTCGGAAAAAGCGGTGAATATCAACGCCTTCTTGTTATCGCCATTGATGGGATGCTCAAACTTGTCTTTCAAGTCAGCGAGAAGCATTTGCAGTTTGCTGTCGTGCATCGGAGTAATGTCTTTGAGCATCAACAGCAGGAGTTCCAGACGTTCGAGGTCTGCCGACAAATCCCTGCGCCAACTGACATAATCCATATCGGCGAGACTAATCTTTGACTTCTTTGTGGCGAAGGGAACGGTGTCGCCATACTCGAAGTCCAACTCTGCCACCAATCCGAAAGCATCCACAGAGGCTGAACCATGCTTATCGTCGTAGTCATCAATCACGCGGATGGTCTCACGGATATACTCACTGATACGTGTCAGTGTGAGGCGGAAAGAGTTGACAGAACTTTCCAGGCGTTTCAGCAGATTGGTGGCCATCAGTTTGCGCAATCCCTTCTCTCTGCCGTCTATGGAGAGTCCTTCTCCTTCATAATCTATCGAATAGGTACCCTTGGCACTGTCAAAGAGATAGAGCGACGGGGTATAGATAGAGAGATTGAGCGAATTGAGCTGTTCGGCAATGTCGCTGAAATTGATGGCACTGTCCAAGTTGGTAAGACTCGGACGGCGGGACAGCGGGACAAGACGCTTGGGAAACTCGCCAATGTCCTTCGTGTCGTAGTACTTCACGATATGACTGCGGCTGCGGGCAATGGTCACTGCATCAAGCAACTGGAAGAAGTCGAAGTGCAGGCTGGAAAGGAGTTTTTCAGTTGTACGCTGTTCTGACGGAAGTTTCGCCCACTTGTTGTAGGCGGTTTGCGCATTTCGGAATACCTCGTCCACATTGCGGTCCAAGTCGAGTGCGTCATCAATGTTCTCCGTGCGTCCCTCGTATGCCAGTTGAAGCTGGTTCTTCAAGTCGTTGAAACGATTGTCGACAGGGGTGGCACTAAGCATCAGCACCTTAGTCTTGACACCCGAACGGATTACCTTGTTCATCAGACGCTGATAACGATTCTCCTTCTTGAAACCCGTCTCTTCCTCTTCGTCATCATCAATATTGCCTCCATTGCGGAAGTTATGGCTTTCGTCAATCACAATCAGGTCGTAGTTGCCCCAATTGATATGCTCCAAATCCAGTCCGTTGCTCGTGCCACGGTCTCTGGAAAGGTCGGAATGGAAGAGAATGTCGTAGCGCAAGCGGTCGGCGGCAATGGGATTGTTCTTGTAGTTGGCACGGAAGGTATGCCAGTTGTCGTTCAGTTTCTTCGGACACAGCACAAGTACCGACTTATTGCGGTTTTCATAATACTTTACCACCGCCAACGCAGTAAAGGTTTTACCCAGTCCCACACTGTCGGCAAGGATGCAGCCGTTATATCGTTCCAACTTATTGATGATGGCAAGTGCGGCATCCTTCTGGAAATTGTATAGTTTGTTCCAGATGACACTGTTCTTGAAACCAGTGCGCTCATTGGGCAGCACATCCTCGGATATGTCTTCCAAAAACTCATTGAAAATATTGTAAAGCGCGAGGAAATAGATGTATTCCGGGGCATTCTCCTGATATACGGTGTCAATGTACTCCAGCACACGGTCGGTAACGTCAGAGAATTTTTCCGTATTCTCCCATTGCTCATTGAAGATAGAGAGGTATGCCTCCGCTGTAGGCGAGGAAAGAACGTTGACGATGTTATAGACCTCGTTGCCCCTTTCGCATCCTATCTGTGTGGTGGTAAACTCATTGAACGGCAGATAGACATGAGACATGTCCTGCCCTTGCACATGGAGGAAGCCACCCATCTGCTCCTGAGAGAAATTGGAACGGAACTTCACTTTTCGCCTTATCCAGTCGGCACATTCCTTGGCAATGGCTTTCTGCGAGAGCTGGTTGCGCAGACGAATCTCAAAGTCAGTGCCATAGAGATTGCGCTCACGGTTGAGTTTAGGAATATAGAACTCCCTCTTTTCCTTCTTTGCCTTATCCTTGATAAAGGTGGGAGAGGTAAAAATGAACCTTAGTTCATCTATCTGTTCCAATTCTGCTTTCAGAGTTTCGTAGGCATAGATGGAAAAAGAAGCGGCAGCAATAGATATACGAGGCTGCGCTGACAACCTCTGTCTGAGGTCATCAACTACTCTCTCTGTTATATTGTTTATTAACTTCGGCAGCTCCATTGTCAAACCTTTTTTGTTATCTATAACGTAAACTCCTTTGGCAACTTGATGTAAGTCGCATTTTCATTCCGTGAAGACCACAACAGCTCTTTTACATCCACTTCCAATACCTCCGCTATCTTCAACAGCATTTCCAGCGAAGGCTGTGCATTGTTGGTACACCACTTGGAGACAGTGGCCTGATCTTTATTCAACTGTTCTGCCAGCCATTTGCCTGTACGCTTCTTTTCTACTAGTACGATTTTTAATCGATTGATGTCTTTGTTTGATGCCATGATGCGCAAAAAAAATCTTGTTACAGAAGCAAAAGTAATAAATATATTTTAATAACATTCAAAACAATATGTAATATTACAAATAAATTTGCGAATAAGGCAAATAATTGTATTGTAATGGTCAACAAATATGATTAGTGAGTCCCATTTTGATTATTTAGAATACTTTTTTCAGCTTCGATATCCATTTACTTTTTGAGAAACTTTCAAAAGAGGCGACTCTGTTTTCGTTTCTTAATATGGTGTTTTCCTGCTCCAATTTGGCGATTCTTTCTGTAAGCATCTGCTTTTTGTCAGTCAATAATTGTGCTTTATGTTTCTGTTCTGTGAGTATATATGGGTCAGCGGATATTTCCAGTTGGTCGTTCTTTCTTTTACATTATATTTTTTACCTTTGCGGCATGAAACCTGATCATCTCCTATGGTTTCGGCGCTTATCATGTCATTCAAGATTATCCGCTTCGGGGTCGTCCGACCTATCTTCATGTGCGTAAACGTAAATGGCTTGACAAGTCATCCAATGAGATCTTCAGTTACGATTGGGATTTATCGGAATTTGAGGGTACACGGCTCAACGAAGAGTTTGTGCTTTTTTTAAAAGAAGGAGATTGAGTCCACTCCTGTCAGCATCTGCACTTTGGCGGAACGTTACGGTGTAAAAAGGCAGACCCTGCGCAAACAATACAAGGAAAAGCTCAGCAATTACCGTAAGTGGTCTCAACTGGAGCATGCGCACGATTATATTCTTTATCCTGAAAACATAGGAGAAAACCTTTCTTTGGATGAGACTTGTCTGAGCAACGGTGATGTCTATACCATTCTGACCAATAAGGCAGCCAAAGGACGTAAAGGCGCTTTGGTTACAATGGTCCGTGGAGTGGGCACGGACTCGGTAAGCGGTATCTTACGCAAACTTCCGCATAAGAAGCGTTTGTCAGTCAAGACAGTCACCACCGATTTATCCTCGACCATGATGCTGACAGTCAGAAAGGCCTTTCCGGCGGCCAAGCTGATCAATGATCGGTTTCATGTGCAGCAGCTCATGTCGGAAGCTGTTGACCAGTTAAGAATATGTTATCGCTGGGAAGTTCTTGATGCGGAGAACCAGGCCATCAAAAAGCATCGTCAAAAGAGGAAGGAGGCAAAGAACCAAGCGGAAAAGGACAGCATTGGGAAGTGAGAACCGGAAAGAATGGAAAATGGGGAAACTTTGCCGCAGATACTGAGTAGAAGCAAACACATCATATTGAAGCACTGGAGTAAATGGAATGAGCAGCAAACCGCCCGGGCTGCTATTCTCTTTGACAGATTCCCGAAACTACAGGAAGGCTATAGCCTTAGCATGAAATTGACGGAAATCTTCAACAAAAAATCCAAGCCTGACAAGGCGAGACTGGATTTGGCCAGATGGTACAATGAAGTGGAGAAGTTTGACTGTCTGGAATTCAACAAGGTGCTTGATACGTTTTCAAACCATAGCACCACTATCATTAACTATTTTGAAAAACGGCTGACAAATGCGTCTGCGGAATCTTTCAATGTAAAAATAAAGGCGTTTAGAAGTCAGTTGAGAGGAGTGACTGATGTAAAGTTCTTCATGTTCAGATTGGCTACATTGTATGCTTAGAGGAAATGGATACAACCGGAAATATCCGCTGATCCAAAAGAGTGCAACTCATTGAGCCACACTTATTTTTACTATTTATCGTTTCGGATAGTTATCTATCTTACTTCACCTCCTCATAATCCACATATTCTCCTTCGTCATCATCGAAGATTTTCTTTCGACCGTTTGATGAATGAGAGTGCTTTCGTGATGTGGCAGAAGAATAGGTGGTTTCTGTAAAATTATCATTATAGCTATTGTAAGTACTTCTCTTTTCCTGTCTTTCAGAACCGAAAGAAGTTTCAAATGTGTTTCTGCCTATTCCAAATATCTTTAGAATTTTACTCAGTATAGCAAAGCCGATAAAGATAATCAGCAAAAAAGGTATAAGTATAAAAACTAAAACTCCAAACATAGCAATTCTTTTTTATATGTTACATTACAACAACTGTGCCACGCTTATTGTTTACGTTCTTTTTTTAGTTAAAAGAGATAGCATGATATACCAAAGGATGATGGCGGCAAAACCACTCACTCTTAGACATACCAATAAAGGAATGCAGACAATGAGGAAAAGATAGCTGATTTTGTTTTGTTTCCAATTTAAGCTCTTGAACTTTAATGAAAACATGGGAATCTCTGCCACTAACAGAAAGGACATGACTACTACCAAAATGAACAGATAAAGTGCATTGAAAGAGTCGGAGGTCAGAAAAGAGTGTGCTCCTACTGTCAATGAACCCCAGAATAATGCGTTGGCAGGAGTGGGCATGCCTATAAAAGTATTGCTCTGACGTGGGTCAATATTGAACTTACCCAAGCGTAAAGCGGAAAATACGGATATTAGAAATGCCGTATAAGGCATATAGTTGGCAACGGGAATAAGAAATTCGGGATAGTACACTTCTTTGAATAATGAGAAAACAATGGCAGAAGGGGCGAATCCGAATGTGATATCATCTGCTAATGAATCTAATTCTTTTCCCAAAGAACTGGAAACCTTGAATAAACGTGCCAACATTCCATCGAAGAAATCGAATACGGCACCTGCAATGATAAAGGAAATAGCTAAATTATAGTTTCCGTTAAAGGCCATAACACTAGCAATGCAACCTGAGAATAAATTACAGCAGGTGATAGTGTTAGGAATATGACGTGTGATGTTGTTGGTCATTTGGTTATTTTAGTTTTGCAATGACAGTTTCGTTTCCTATGGTTGCTTGTCCCATTTTGACACAGACTTTGGTGCCTAATGGCAGATAGACATCTACGCGTGAACCAAATTTTATGAAACCCATGTGTTCGTCAATGTAGCAATCTTCTCCAGCTTCGGCATAAGTTACGATACGACGTGCAATGGCTCCGGCTATTTGGCGTGCCATGACTGTATGTCCTTCAGGTGTTTCAATTACTACCATGGAGCGTTCGTTTTCCGTACTTGCTTTGGGAAGCCAAGCTTTCATGAATTTGCCGTTATGATGATCTACATATTTCACCACTCCGTCTACAGGATACCAATTGGCATGTACGTTGACTATACTCATGAAAATGGAAATCATTAACCGACGATCGTGGAAATATTCATGCTCATCCACTTCTTCTATGACTACTATCTTGCCATCGGCCGGTGCTACTACTATTTTTTCGGTATCGTGCTCGAACAATCGGATAGGACAACGGAAAAAGTTGACCATTAACAAATAAACAATAATACTTACCGTGGCAAATATATAAAATGGTATTTTGCATTCAATTCCCCAAAATAACAGGGCGTTGAGTCCAATCAATAGGATGGCACTGGCAATTAATATGCTTGTTCCTTCTCTATGTAGTCTTATTTTCTTTAATTTCTTTAGTCGGCTCATGATTGTATAAAAACAATTATCGTGCAAAAATAAACTTATTTTAAAGAATCTGCAAATAAAAAAGATGAGAATTGCCTATTTTGTTTCCATTTAAGATAAAAAAAGAGAATGTTAATAACTTCTTTCACTTCTTCTTGCTGGTTTTGCGGAAGCGAAGTATCTTTAGAAAATTTTTCTAGAAGAACAGAGATTATGCAGGATTTTGTCCATTTACATGTTCATACCCAATATTCCATCCTTGATGGGCAGGCATCTATTCCACGTCTGGTAGATAAGGCTATGGCCGACGGCATGAAAGGTATAGCCGTTACAGATCATGGTGATATGTTCGGCATCAAGGAATTCTTTAACTATGTGAATAAGAAGAACGGAGGTACGAAGGGTGAGATAAAAGAATTGAAAAAAAAAATAGCCGGCCTTGAAAAGGGGACGGTGGAATGTGAGAACCTTGAGGCGGAGTTGGCTGAATGTAGAGAAAGGTTGGAAGCAGCAGAGAAGAAGTTGTTTAAGCCTATTTTCGGATGCGAAATGTATGTGGCGCGTCGCCGTTTGTTCAATAAGGAAGGAAAAAATGACCAAAGTGGTTATCATTTGGTAGTACTTGCTAAAAATGAGAAAGGCTATCACAACCTCATCAAGTTGGTGTCGAAAGCTTGGACCGACGGATTTTATATGCGTCCGCGTACTGACCGGGTGGAACTGGAGAAATATCATGAAGGGCTGATTGTATGTACGGCCTGTATCGCTGGAGAAGTGCCAAGGAATATCATTGCCGGAAAATACGAAGAGGCGGAAGAGGCCATACAATGGTACAAACGTGTATTTGGGGATGATTTTTATCTGGAATTGCAGCGTCATAAGGCAACAGTTGCAAAGGCGAATCATGAAGCTTATCGGTTGCAACAGATTGCCAACGAAAAACTGATAGAATATTCTAAAAAGTTCAATGTCAAGTTGGTGTGTACGAACGACGTCCATTTTGTGGACGAGGAAAATGCCGAAGCGCATGATCGGTTGATCTGCTTGAGTACGGGTAAAGATCTGGATGATCCCAACCGTATGCTATATTCTAAGCAAGAGTGGATGAAGACGCGTGCTGAAATGAATGAAGTGTTTGCCGATGTACCCGAAGCTTTATCAAATACTGTGGATATTTGTGATCAGGTGGAATTTTATAGCATTGATCATGCGCCGATCATGCCTACCTTTGTCATCCCGGAGGAGTTTGGAACGGAAGAAGAATATCGGAAAAAATACACAGAGAAAGACTTGTTTGACGAGTTTACCCGAGATGAGAATGGCAATGTGGTGATGGAGGAGGATGCAGCTAACGCCAAGATTGAAAAGCTAGGAGGGTATGAAAAACTTTATCGTATTAAACTGGAAGCCGATTACTTGAAGAAACTGGCTCTGGAGGGGGCACACAAACGTTATGGCAACGTGTTGACTGAAGAGGTGGAGGAACGGATAAATTTTGAACTTCATATCATGAAAACCATGGGTTTCCCAGGCTACTTCCTGATTGTGCAGGACTTTATCCGCGCCGCCCGTGAGGAACTTGATGTGTCGGTGGGGCCGGGACGTGGGTCGGCGGCAGGTTCTGCTGTGGCATATTGTTTGGGAATAACTCAAATAGATCCAATCGCGTATGATCTGCTGTTCGAGCGATTCTTGAATCCGGACCGTATCTCATTGCCGGATATTGATGTGGATTTTGATGACGATGGACGAGGAAGGGTGCTAAACTGGGTGACGGAAAAATATGGCCAGGAAAAAGTGGCACATATCATTACGTATGGCACAATGGCAACCAAACTAGCCATTAAGGACGTAGCACGGGTTCAGAAACTGCCTTTATCGGAGTCCGACCGTTTGTGTAAACTGATTCCGGATAAAATACCCGATAAGAAAATGAATCTGCCGAATGCCATAGCCTATGTGCCCGAATTGCAGGCAGCGGAAGTATCTACTGACCCAATTTTGCGTGATACCATAAAATATGCAAAGATGCTGGAAGGGAATGTACGCAACACGGGCGTACACGCATGCGGTACTATTATTTGTAGGGATGATATTACGGATTGGGTACCTGTAAGTACGGCGGATGATAAAGAAACCGGCGAGAAAATGTTGGTAACCCAGTATGAAGGGTCGGTTATCGAAGATACGGGACTGATCAAAATGGACTTTTTAGGCCTGAAGACCCTCTCCATTATTAAAGAGGCGATAGAGAATATAAAGCATAGCAAAGGTATTGTGCTGAATATTGACGAGGTGGACATTCAAGACGCGCCTACTTATGCCCTTTACAGTGAAGGGAGAACGATTGGTACGTTTCAGTTTGAATCTGCCGGTATGCAGAAGTACTTGCGTGAGCTTCAGCCCAGTACGTTTGAAGACCTGATTGCTATGAACGCCCTTTATCGACCGGGACCTATGGATTACATCCCCGATTTTATTGATCGTAAACACGGGCGTAAACCTATTGAGTACGATATTCCTGTCATGGAGAAGTATCTGAAAGATACCTATGGCATTACCGTTTATCAAGAGCAGGTCATGCTTTTGTCCCGTTTGCTGGCCGACTTTACTCGAGGAGAGTCAGATGCCTTGCGTAAGGCGATGGGTAAAAAACTGAGAGACAAGTTGGATCACATGAAGCCTAAGTTTATCGAAGGTGGACGAAAGAACGGACATGATCCGAAAGTGCTTGAGAAAATCTGGGCGGACTGGGAGAAGTTTGCTTCCTATGCATTCAATAAATCGCATGCCACTTGTTATTCATGGGTAGCCTATCAGACAGCTTTCCTGAAAGCGAACTATCCGGCGGAATACATGGCGGCTACGATGAGCCGGAATATTTCGAATATTACGGAAATAACCAAATTGATGGATGAGAGCAAGGCGACAGGTATTATGACGAAAGGACCGGATGTGAACGAAAGTTTCCTGAAGTTCTCAGTCAATAAGAAAGGAGATATACGTTTTGGGCTGGGAGCCATCAAAGGAGTAGGGGAAAGTGCTGTGTTGTCTATTCTGGAAGAAAGAGAGAAAAACGGAGTTTACAAAGACATCTTCGATTTTGTACAGCGTGTTAATTTGTCATCATGCAACCGTAAGAATATAGAAAATCTGGCTTTAGCAGGAGCTTTCGACACGTTGCCGGGAATCAAACGTGAGGACTTTTTTGCCAAGAATGCCAAAGACGAGACTTTTGTCGAGGTGTTGGTGAGATATGGTAATAAGTACCAGATGGATAAAGCTGCTGCTGTCCATTCGTTGTTCGGGGGAGAGAACCAAGTAGAAATTGCCACACCCGAAATTATCTCCGCTCCGGCATGGGGAGACTTGGAACGACTGAATAAAGAACGTGATTTGGTGGGAATTTATCTTTCTGCTCATCCATTGGATGAATATGCGGTCATTCTGGAGAACGTATGCACCACTCGCTTGGTGGAACTTGTCGATCTGACACCTTTACAAAATAAGGACTTGACGATGGGGGGTATTGTGACGGCAATTCGTGAAGGATATACTAAGACGGGAAAACCATACGGCATTGCTAAGTTGGAGGATTACTCAGGATCGGCTGAATTTGCTTTTTTTGGGAATGATTGGGTAGAAAAGAAGAACTTTTTTATGGTTGGAATGTTCTTGTTCATGAGAGGAAAATGTCAGCCTAAGCAATGGAGGCAAGAGGAATGGGAGGTGAAAATCAACACCATCGAACTGTTGCCTGAGATAAAAGAAAAAGTTATTGAGAAATTGACTGTGCTGGCTCCTTTGTCGGCGCTGGATGAAGAGATGATAACAGAATTTTCCACACTGATAAAGGAAAGCCCCGGAAATACGGAGCTGCATTTTCATGTGATGGATGAAGATGGACAAATGTATGTCAATCTCATGTCGCGTACGATGAAGATTTCGGTTCAAAAAAATATTATGGCATATTTAAAGAGCCAACCTCATCTTTCATATAAAATTAATTAGTATATTTGCGATAACATTTAGAAAACAATTAAATAGAATCATTATGGCAGTAGAAATTAAAGATAGCAATTTTGAAGAATTGCTGGCGTCAGGAAAACCTGTGGTAGTTGACTTTTGGGCAACATGGTGCGGACCTTGTAAAAAGATAGCTCCGGATATTGAGGCGCTTGCCGAACAATATAAGGATCAAGTTCTGATTGGAAAATGTGATGTAGACGATAATGATGAGTTGACCAGCCGCTTCGGAGTGCGCAATATCCCGACGGTGCTTTTCATAAAGGACGGCGAAGTGAAAGAAAAAACCGTAGGAGCGGTTACCAAAGCCCAATTAGAGGAAAAAGTAAAATCATTGCTGTAATAAAAAAATAGATTCACCCCTTTAATATGTACGACTATGGGAATGGAGAATGATTTCTTGTTAGAAGATGAGGACGATCAGAAAACAATAGAGTTTATTCAGGGTTATCTGCCTCAAGAACTGAAAGATAAATTCACGGAGGATGATTTGTATTACATCCTCGATGTGATTGTGGATTATTATACTTCCAGCGGTTGCCTTGATGCGCAGCCGGATGAAGAAGGGTATATCAATATCGATCAGGATGAGATTGTGAAGTATATCGTACAGGAGGCAAAGAAGGACGGAATGGGACCGTATGATCCCGATGAAGTGTTTTTCGTTGTCCAGGGGGAGATGGAATACGGCAATTCGTTAGGGCAGGTAGATTAAGTGCCTGTTTTTGCAATTTTGTGATCGTTGTTGATGATTTCATTCAGCACAAGAGTCAAGCATTGATTTTGGCGAAGCGAATTTTTAGTTGAGGTTCATTCGTCTTTAGATGCAATAAAAAGAACCATATCAAACTATGTTTTGATATGGTTCTTTTTATTGTTATTTGTTTTCTTGGAGGCTCAAATCATGCTTTGCACATGCAAAAAGAAATAAATTCCTGTAGCTATCATTAATAATCCTAACGCGGCATAAAAGAGGCGTGCTCGTGGTCGCCCTGTGTTCTTGACCACAAATTGTGTGTTGTGTGCGCTAAAGAACCAGTCCCAGTCGAATAGGGATGCCAGTACAGCCAACAGCCCCGCACCTACAAATATGGATTGTATGAGATAATGCATTCCCATGTCTTTGATATATTTTTGGGGAGGAGGGGTGTCTTTATTGTCCGGCCGTTTCGAAGTGCAGGCTTCTGTTTCCATCGGGCTCTTCCTTTATTTCCACTTTCACCGCGTTGCCCGGTAGCACTTCTTCTATCAGTTCGGGCCATTCGATGAAACAAAGGGCACCGCTATAGAAGTAATCTTCATATCCCATGTCGTATACTTCGTCCAGTTTCTTGATGCGATAGAAATCGAAGTGATAGATCAGTTCGCCGGTTTCATCGGAACGGTATTCGTTGACGATGGCAAATGTAGGCGAGTTGATAACGTCTGTCACGCCCAGTTCTTCGCATACGGCTTTGATAAATGTTGTTTTGCCGGCTCCCATCTTTCCATAAAAAGCGAAAACGGTATTGTCGTCCATGGCTGCTATGAATTGTCGGGCAGCGTCGTGGATAGAGTCTAAAGAATTGATTTTAATTTCCATGTCCATTCGTTTGATTTGTTTTCTTTTGTTTGCAAAGGTACATGCTTTTCCCTATTTTGCAAAACGTATAGATCAGGATTGAGAAAAAGATGATGGCTGCACCCGAAGGTACTTGCAACTTATAAGAAAGGAGCAGGCCGCCCAAGCAGCTTGCATAGCCTATGGCAACAGAACTCCAGATAATCCGTTTAAAACTATGGGTAAACAGGTTGGCGGTCATTTGAGGGAGGGTCAGCAAGGAAATGGCAAGCACGATTCCCACCATGCGGAGACATGACACGATGGTCAGTGCGATGAACATCATCAGCATATACTCGAACAGGGCCACAGGCAGGCGTTGGGAGCGGGCGAATTCGCGGTCGAAGGCTATACAGACAATGGGGTTCAGAAAGAACGTGAAAAACAGTATCAGCAGGATGGAAAGGAGGGCAAGTAGTATGATGTCGGCCGGCGTAATGGTCAGGATGTTGCCAAATAAAAAGGCGGACAGGTCGGGGGTAAATCCCGGAGCCAGAAAACTGAAGATGATGCCTACGGCCATGCCGGCTGTCCAGAATACGGCGATGGCGGAGTCTTCGCGCATGTCTTTCCGCTTGCTCAACCATTCTACGCCGAAGGCCGAGAGTACGGCAAATAGGGCAGCCGACAGCAAGGGAGGGATGCCTGCATATAGTCCCAGGCCGATTCCTCCAAATGAGGCGTGGGTGATGCCGCCACTGATGAAGACCAGGCGTCGTGTCACGATGTATGTGCCGATAATGCCACAGGCGATGCTGGCAAACAGGCTTCCCAGCAGGGCATGGCGGAAAAATGTATATTGCAAAAGTTCTAATAGGTCCATGGTGATTATTCTTTTACTCCTGAAGCGGCGGGAAATCGGTTTGGCTATATCATCCCAAACGAGATTATCTGAACCGGCGTTCGCCTACAATCAGGAAAAGTTCGTCTTTCAGTTCGTCGGGAAGTTCTATACCACGCAGTTGCAGGCTGCGGCTCCAGCCGGCCACTTCGTCTTCTTGGCAAGTGTACATGATCTCCCGGAATTCTTCTATCTCGTTGTCGTTGTAACTGTCTGACGGGCGACCACGGAAGCGGTCCAGTTCTTCGTCGTCGTAATATTCTATGTTCTTACTGACGGCGGCCAGCAGGCTTTCTTTCTCGCACGTTTCGTGCTGTCCGCAACATTCTGCGTCCGCTTCCACTATTTCGGGGGCGGACTCTAATTCTCCATTCTTTATTTTCTTTTGTATCTGCCGGTTGTGTAAAACTCCCACAGCCATGGCTATGGCTGCCAGAATGATCAGACTGATAATTAGTATGAGCATGACTTTATACCTCCTCTATCGTAAAACCGGCTTTTTGTAAATCGTCCCAATAATGGGGATAGGATTTTGATACAACATGCGGGTTGTTGATTCGTATTGCGGACATGGCCACACAGGCCGGGGCAAATGCCATGGCCATACGGTGGTCTTCGTACGTGTCGATGGCTGCGTCTGTTTTCGGTTCGCATCGTTCGCCTTCCCACGACAGCGTGTGCCCGTCGGTTTCGTGAAGCACGTATCCCAGTTTTTTCATTTCCGCTATCAGGGCGGCCATGCGGTCGGTTTCTTTTATTTTCAGACTTTGCAATCCGGAGAAACGGAAAGGGATATTCATTAATGCGCAAGTCACCACAAAGGTTTGTGCCAGATCGGGTTGATCGATGAAATTGTAATCCACATGTCGGGCCGGGCGTCCTGTTTTTCTCAATCTCACGGATTGGTCTTCATAAAGGGTCTCTACTCCCAGTTGTTCGAAAAGTTTGGCCACTTGGCTGTCGCCCTGATGGCTTGTCTTGAACAATCCGGGCAGGACCACTTCCGCTTGGGCGGAAAGGGCTACCAGCTGATACCAGTAGGAGGCTGCGCTCCAATCGCTTTCCACATAAAAGGGGACGGACTGATAGGGGTGCGGTTCTACCCTGAGTTGCTGTTCGTTGGTCCATCCGGCTTGCGCTCCGAAGTCGTTCATCAGTTGTAGCGTGAGGTTGATGTAAGGGCGGGATATGATTTCGCCTGTCAGTGTGATGGTGAGTCCGTGGCTCAGTACGGGGGCTATCATCAGCAGGGCGGAGATGTATTGTGAGCTGACGTTTCCCGGCAGGCTGATCGTGTCTTTTTCCAGCGGGTGTCCGGTGATGCGCAGGGGGGGGAATCCGTCTTGCCCTGTGTATGTTATTTCTGCTCCCAGTTCTCGCAAGGCATTGACCAGCACTTGGATAGGCCGCTGTTGCATGCGCTGTGTGCCGGTGATGGTCCGTGTGCCGGGAGCAACCGACAGGTAGGCGGTGAGAAAGCGCATGGCTGTTCCGGCTGCCATGATGTCTATGGTTTCTTGGCCGTCGTTCAAGGCGCGGATCATGACTTGGGTGTCATCGCAATCGGACAGGTTTTCGGGACGGAATGTGCCGTTGGCCAGTGCGTTGATGATGAGTACACGGTTGCTGATGCTCTTGGAAGAGGGGAGCTGGATGGTTGTATGTATGTGGGCGGGTGCCGTTACTTTTATTTGCATTATACCTTATATATTATGTATTGATGTTGCAAAGTTAGGAATATTATCTTAATACTTGGTGGATTAGTGTTTAAAAAAAGAAAATCGGGAATGCAATATGCGCTTCTCCGGTTTTTGGCGTGGGCGTATAATGGTGTGTGGTTATAACTATTGAGTCTGGCTAATTGTCTTTCCTTTTGTGCTGTTTCTTTTGGGGCTTTTTGTTGATGTAACTTGCTTGTTATCAGTGTTTATTATGTTTCTTTCGCATGGCGGGAGGGAGGTGCTTGGCGGGAGGTGCCGTCTTGCCGTGAAACACGTACGTACGTGTGAGCCTTTGCGACCGTATGTGTAGGCTTACACGTACG
>CAMWGU010000012.1 GCA_947173895.1 uncultured Bacteroides sp.
TAGGCTCACACGTACGTACGTGCAAAGCACACCATCCCCTCATCAGGTTGCTTCTTCCTCTTCCCCCTTCATTCTTTCATTTTGGGTAAAACCATCTATCAATCAATTGGTTGAAAATGACAGCACATCCCCTCACGCCCCTTTCAACCACCGGTGTGAGTCCTTTCACATCTGCCTTCGGTGGTTTCACCATGCAGCCTTTTGTGTACCGATGAAGGGAGGATGAAAGGGGAATGAAAGGGGAATGAAAGGGGAATGAAAGGATCCGGCGTAGTGTCCTCTCACCCTCGGAATCCCCATCGGCAGGGCGTTTCGGCGGATAATGAAAGGATGAAAGAAAAAGAAGAAGAATCAATATGATGAGGGAATGATGCCATCTGTTTTGGGATGATTGTTTTAAATGGTTGTATATTAATTGGTTAGAGGTATTTGCCTTGTCGGTGAAATGAGCCGATTAAAATAAAATAATATTTTTCTAAAGAAAAAAGTGAAGTTTAGACTACCCTTTTTTTAATATACGCTGTCTTAGTGGTGGAGTGAGATTTAATAAATCGAAAAAGAATAGAAAAAAGCTGGATGTGAATATGGATTAATTAATATATTGTTTAACTTTAAAAAAAAGAATGAAATGCACAACAGGGATGATACAGGTTGAATCAGTAGGAACAGGAAGATGGTGGATAAATAAAATCCGAAAGATGTGTCAGATCTTTCGGATTGAGGTAGCTTTCTTCCGGTTTGCATAGGGAATGCGATAGAAAGCTTTTAAGTGAATGATACAAAGATAGTAAAGTCATTTATTTAAGGCTTGGTTTATTCAAAAATTAATAATCAATTTGATTTATTTATGAATTACAAAAAGAAGACTTTGTTAACGGTCACTGCTTTATTATGTTTGAATGCCAGTGTCCTGTCTCAGTCGGTATCTTTAAATCTGAAAAAGATGTCGGTAAAAGAGGCGATGAATGAAGTGAAGGATAAAAGTGGGTATTCGTTTGTCTATTCGGCAGGGGATATCAATACCAGCAAACAAGTAACGGTAAAGGCCAAACAGCTGGATGAAGCCATTCAGCAGATATTGGACGGCCAGGAAGTGACTTACGAAATAAAGGGGAAGAATATTGTTATAAAGAAAATCGTGGTTTCTTCTCCGAAAAATCAAAAGAATCGTAAAATAACAGGTGTGGTAAAAGATGCCGCAGGTGAGGCCATTATCGGTGCGAATGTGGTTGTGGTAGGTGATAAGACCAAAGGTGTGATTACGGATTTTGATGGAAACTTTACTCTGGATGTGCCTGAAAATGGCAATATTGAAGTTTCTTATATCGGTTATCTGCCTCAAATAATTTCTGTTAAAGGAAAGACCGATTTTATAGTAAGCCTGAAGGAAGATACCAAAACATTGGATGAAGTGGTTGTGATTGGTTATCTTACTCAAAAAAAAGGTTTGCTAACCGGATCAGTAGAAACAATGAAAGTGAGCGAGGAATTGAAGAACTTGCCTTCCACGGCTGCCGGAGAAATGCTGGTAGGTAAAATCGCAGGTTTGAATGTCGGTGCGGTCAATGCGGTTCCTGGTGCTGAACCGAGTCTTTCTATTCGTACGGGGTCTTCATGGCGCGGCGGTCAGGAAGTGATGTATGTTATCGATGGTATCGTACGTGGAGCGGGTGATTTCAATAGCTTGAGTCCGAACGAAATTGAGGATGTCACTGTTTTGAAAGATGCGGCTTCTGCGGCTGTTTATGGTTCGCGTGCGGCCGGTGGTGTAGTAGTAGTGACCACTAAGAGAGGTGCCAGTGGTAAACCGACTGTTAATTATTCATATTCATATTCTATAGATAAGCGTACAAAGAACTCGGAGTTGACTTCCGGAGTCGAGACGTATGAATTGTATAACCGCATGAATCCCGACCCGAATACCAACTGGACTCAGGACGAGTTGGATATGTTGGCTCAGATTAATGGAGGTTGGGGATACAATCAGTTGGATGCTATTTGGCAAGATCCGATGAGGCAGCAACACAATATCAGTATCTCGGGAGGTAATGAAAAAGTGAAATATTTTGCCGGCGGTTCATTGATCAAACAACAAGGATTCATTAAGCCGATGACATACGATAAGTATAATATCCGTTTGAATGTGACGGCTGATGTGACTGATGATTTGCAGATATTTACCGGCTTGGCTTTGTATGATAACTATACTGGACACGTAGCTGCAAGTGAAGGTCCGTATAACACTTATCGTAAACTTCGTGTATGGCAGCCTGAACAGCCGGTATATACGGACGGTGGTCTGCCTATCGATTATGGATGGATTGGTAATGTGGGTGCGTGGGCAACCGGTGCATGTGGTTACGATAAGAGCCAATGGTTGAAGCCGCAGATGGTAGCCAGTGCCACTTACAAGGCTCCTTTCTTGAAAGGATTGAGTGCTAAAGTGACTTTTTCAAGAAACTGGTCGAATAGTGTCACTAAACTTTTCCGTAAGAAATATGATATGATGGTGATGAAGCATTATGGTACGAACAATCACATCATTTCCACTAAGGACGAAGATATCCTGAGTACCCGTCAAAGTACTGATATAGGTAAGGATTACATCGAACGTTCTTCTAGTTGGGGAAGCGACAAACAGTTTAACTTCCAGCTGTCATACGATAATACCTTCAACGAGAAACACCATGTAGGTGCTACTTTTGTAACCGAGTGGACCGAAAGCGATGGTGCCGGTGTATATGCCGGTCGTGAGACATTTCCCGTTTATCTGAAGGATCAGTTCTGGGCTGCAAGTTCCAGTAGAGCGGATACTTATGGCGGCGGTGGTACGGATTGGGAGAGCGGACGTATGTCTTATATCGGCCAGTTGACCTATTCGTATGCAGATAAATATTTGTTGGCTTTCTCTTTCCGTGAAGATGGTTCCATGCAGTTTGCTCCGGGGCATCGTTGGGGATTTTTCCCTGCTATTTCTGGAGGTTGGGTCATTTCAGAAGAAAACTGGTTCAATAAAGAAGTGGTCAACTATTTGAAATTGCGTGCTTCTTATGGTATCACCGGTGATGACTCGGTCGGTGGATGGCAATGGCAGGAAAGTTATAACTCCGGTAACAGTGCTTTTTTCGGAGAAAGTGCTTCTAAGAATGTAGGTATCACTTACGGTTCGGTGGTAAATAAGAATTTGACTTGGGAAAAGACCAAGAACTTCAATATAGCTGTTGATGCCGGTTTCTATGATCATTGGAATCTGACACTGGAATACTGGAAAAAGTCTACATACGATATCTTGGGTAGCCGTCAGGTTGCGTTGCCTCCTTCTTTCAGTTTGACTATGCCCGATGAGAATTATGGTAAAGCGGAAGCGCAAGGTTTTGATTTCAGCTTGAAATATAATGGCAAAGTGAGTGATGTGGAACTTTGGGGTGCTTTGACAGCTTCTTATGGATGGAACAAGTGTATTTTGAGAGACTATGCCGAAAATGCACAGGAAGTGGATATTCCGGTAGGTAAATCATTCTCGCGTATTGTGGGATTGGATGCATGGGGGGTGATTCGCAATGAGGACGACTTGGCTCGTTTCAACGCAGAATATCCTAATTATACACACAACGGACGTAAGCCGGAACTGGGTATGTTGGTTTATCGTGACCTTTCGGGTCCGGAAGGCAAACCTGACGGTTTGATCGACAGTTGGGATAGAATTCAGTTGCGCGACAATAACAATGCTGTCTACACAGGATTGAATTTGGGTGGAAAATGGAAAGGACTGAGTATCGATGCTATGTTCTCAGGGCGTTTTGGTGCAGAACAATGGGTGACCGATGTTGCCGGTGGTGTGGAATGGAACCGTATGTGGAGAGATTGGTACACAGATAGCTGGACTCCTGAAAACCCGAACGCTTCTTTGCCTCAGCGTATCACTGCCAATGGCTGGGCATCCTACAATGAAACCAGTAGCTTCTGGTTGAAGAAGAACGATTTCCTTCGTATGAAGTATCTGACTATCAGCTATGATCTTCCCAAAGGACAATTTTACAATAAGATATTCGATAATATTCGTTTGTTTGCTTCCGGTACCAACCTGTTTGTGTTGAGTGGATTCAATAAAAAATACTGGGATCCGGAACTGGGTAATAATGGTTCAACCTTCCCGTTGCTTCGTTCATTCTCTTTTGGTATAGATGTTAAATTTTAATTCGGATTAGTTTATGATCATGAAAAAGAATATATTAGTAGGTTTGTTGTTGTTTCTAGCTTCAAGTTGTA
This sequence comes from uncultured Bacteroides sp., assembly GCA_947173895.1. Taxonomy (GTDB): domain Bacteria; phylum Bacteroidota; class Bacteroidia; order Bacteroidales; family Bacteroidaceae; genus Phocaeicola. The sequence continues at coordinate 4,270 of CAMWGU010000012.1, forward strand.
GCTTGGACTATCCGAACAACAGTGTAATTTCTCCGGATGACGTGTGGAGAGATAAAGTAATGGTGAATGCATTCTTGACCGATATTTATGGACGTATGTTGCCGGGATGGCCGATAGCAGGTAATGGCACCGATGAGGCGATGGATGCTCCTCGCAGTATGAGTGAGTTTGATTTGGGCCATTTTTCGGTGGCACAAAACGGACAAGGATTGTCGTATGGCAACATTGACCGTATCAACTTCTTTTTGGACCAGTTGGAACAGACCACTGTGCTGACCGAGACTGAGTATAATCAGATGAAAGGACAAGCTTTGTTTTGGAGAGCATGGGACTATTGGGGAAAAGTATGGAATTTGGGTGGTGTGCCTTTGATTCTGCACTTCCAAGATGTCACCAATGTGGAATCCCTGTTCTTGCCGCGTAATAGTACGTCCGAGTGTGTCGCTCAGATCCTGAAGGATTTGGATGATGCCATTAGTTTGTTGCCAGACACTTGGACAGGAGACAATTACGGACGCATAGATAAAGGTATTGCGATGGCTTATAAGGGACGTGTGTTATTGCAATATGCCAGCCCTTTGTTCAATCCTAACCACGACACGGCTCGTTGGCAACAGGCCTATGATGCAAACAAGGCGGCTGTCGATTTTTTGAAAGCGCATGGCAAAGGCTTGTACCAAGGTCGGTTTGAAGACATTTGGTATGATGAATTGAACTGTGAGGTGGTAATGGTCAACCAATATTATTATCCGGATCATGTGTACAGTCAATACATGACTCGTCCGGAGCCGTTGACCAAAGACTATGCAAACTTTAATCAGGCTATTTATCCGTTGCTGATGGCTTATCCGAAGTTGGATGGTTCGAAATTGGAATTGGACATCAACCGTCTGGCCGTTGATCCGGCCTATAACGAGCAGTTCCTGACTGATTTTTATATGGGTCGTGATCCTCGTTTTTATGCTACAATTTTCTGTCCGGGTACAGTGTATCCCACAGAGGAACCGATTGTGAAAGGTATGAGCTATTGGAATACCTGGAAACAGATTCCTGATCCGGGAACTGGAGAACTGGTTTATCAGTCTATGACTTATGAACAGATAAACAGAGGTGTTGGTAGTAGTAATTCCGGTTATTTCCAGAAAAAAGGAATCGACAAGTCGTTGGCTGTAGTAAATGTACATGAGGCTGAAACCGACTGGATTGAAATCCGTTTTGCCGAAGTGCTGATGAACTATGGTGAGTGTGCCAATGAACTGGGTAAATCCGACGAAGCTCTTGACGTATTGTATCAGATACGTAAGCGTGCCGGTATTCAGGATAGTGGCAGTGGTAAGTATGGTATTACAGCTACTTCTACCGATGAAATCCGTCAGGCTTATATGGATGAACGCTTTATCGAATTCGCATACGAAGGAAAGCGTCGTACTGACTTGCGCCGTTGGAAACGTTATGACATTCTGAACACAATGAAGACCCGTGCATGTTTGTATCCGGTTTTGAAGGATAATAAGAACTTGGAAGGATTTGACTGGACCAAGGATATGTATGATCCGGAAGTACGTAAGTTGTTCCGTATGGATTACATTCCAAATGCGGATAACGATGATTATTATACATTTAATCTTCCTTTGGATCATTGGTTTGCTCCTATCAGCCAAGATAACTTGGATCGTAACTCTTTGTGGGAACAGAACAATGAATGGGGCGGTACATTCGACCCGTTGAAATAATCGTGATTTTGTGAGTTGAAAAAGAAGGCATACGGATAGTTTGTATGGACCGTATGCCTTTTTTGTTTCATTATGATATAGAAAAAATATGTTTATGAAGAAGAAAATATTACCATTGATCGCTGCTTGCTCTTTGTTGTATGCTTGCAGTTCAAGCAGTCCCCAGTCTTTTCAAACCGATTATTTCGGTATCGATGTCGATTCGCGTGGTTATATCACCGGCATGTACAATCTGACGCGCGAGAACCGCAATTTCAGTCCGGCCGACCAACCGTCGCCTTTGCTGTCCTTGTATGATGAGGATGTGAAACGCTATTATTATCCGCAAAAGGCCAGCTATGCGGGCGGCAAATACAAGCTGGAGTATGAAAACGGTTCGGTGGCGACCGTGCGGCTGGAGGAAAAAAATAAATACTTTAAACTGACGCTGGAGGCTTTGGAGCCGCGTGAAGGAATAGACGGAGTGCAGTGGGGAAATTATTATACCAACATCAATAATATTCTGGGCGAAATCATCGGCGTGGCCCGCGATACTTCGGTGGCTGTAGGATATGCCATTGGTGCTTTGGCCTTGGACGACAATACGATTGGTGGAGAGTCTCGCTACACTTCCGAAACAGGTCCTTCGGGCTATATTGCTCATTCGCCCGATCCGGTGAATCATCCGTTGCCGCTTACGCTGCACGAGGGGCAGCAGTTCACGATGGGGGGCGACGGCATCAATGACGTAGCTTTCTATAACCGCAAGGAGTCGTATTTCCGCATCCTGTACGGACTGGCGGCTTTTGTTGATTGCAACGGGCGTATCAATATCCGCTATCATTCGCGCGACCGCCGCAAGGGAAAGATGATTTATTCGCCGGAGGGCAATCCCATTTTCCAAAACAATGAGCCGAACCACATGATGAGGCAGGATGTGCCTGGAGTGGATTTCATCGGTTCGTCCATCGCCTTGTGGGGAAGTCCGGACAGCATCGCTTTGACGGACGTGATTCAGGACATTGTGCTGAATGAGGGGCTTCCTTATCCTACTTTCCAAGGAAAATGGGTGAAAGATCCGACTTCGTTCATGCCCGACCTGCGCACCTACGGGGGGCTGATGGACAGCGTGGCCTCGTATGCCAAACAGATGGGGCTGAAAGTGGTGCATACCTACGACCAGCCTTTCCTGCAAGCCGACAGAGGCAACGGTGGATTCCTGGACGGACCGGACCATGAAAAGAAACGCTATCATTTCACAGACAAGGACTTGTCTACGCGTGAATATGCCGACCTGTTGGCGAAGGACGGATTAATCCTTGGACGCACCTCTATCTCCAATTCTATGGCACCCGGCACCCGAGATTGCAGCCCGGTTCCTTCGGACAGCATCTGCATCCTTCACCGCCGTTTCCTGACGGAGGACCTGAACGAGACGGATACGCTGATTTATATTGATGACCCTACGCATCTGGAAGAAATTGCCTGCTGGGAAGGACATAGCAAGGAACTGAACATGGTCAAGATAGGCAAGGAACTGATTCATTACCTTGGAGTGACGAAGGAAAAACCCTATCGGCTGCTGAAGGTGACACGCGGTTACTGGAACACCCGCGCTACGGCACATGCCAAAGGTGATGCCGTAGATAAACTTCAGCCTGCCGTGGGCGGTGCCTATACCGGGCTGATTCCGAACCTGGAATTGCAGGACGAACTGGCATACCACTATGCCAATATCTGCAAGAACAGCGGCTTGGGCATGTTCGACTATGACGGACAGGAGTTCTTTTTCCATACCGGGTTCGGCTGTTACGGGGTAAAGCGTTTCTTCCGCGAGATGTTTGCCCGGGCAAAGGAATATGGCTTGCCGGACATCCGTTTCACAGGTGCCACGCTGTCGGAAGGTTCCTGGCATTACCAGAGTATATGGAATGTGGGAGGCGGATTGAACATCTATGATGTGAAGAAGCGTGTATGGGGTAGCACCACCAGCCAGGGAAAAGACTTGCGCGATGTGACATACGCCAACTTCTTTCCTTCTTCATTCGGTGCCAACTTCCCGATTACGGCCGAATCGACTGTGGAAGATTTTGAGCATATCGAGGCTACGGCCGTGGGATATGGGGTTACTTATGCCATGACTTTGGGTCAGAAGGACGTAGAGAGCTGCCCGCAGAAGTATGCCATCTTCAACGTCATCCGCACCTGGGAGGAAGCCCGCCGGGCGAATGCGTTCCCCACTTATATCCGCAAGATGCTGCAAAATCCGGCATTGAGCTGGCACTTGGAAAAGAAGGCGGACAAGGAATGGACGTTGTATCAGATGGAGAACGGGCAGAAAGGGCGTTCGTTTGATTTGAAAGCGGATGAGAAAAGTATTTGTTTTGTGCCGTAAATTGATTTTTATAAAACTATATATAAAATGATGTTTAAGCGAATTGCAAGTGTCGTATTGGCATCCTGTGTGGCAGGATTGGTTTCGGCTGCGTATTCAGGCCGCGTCTTTGTAGATAAAAATGGGAATAATCAATATGACAAAGGAGAAAGGTTGCTCTTCGGTGTCTCCGTGTCGGATGGACTGCATGTTGTGCAGACAGACAAGGACGGACGGTTCGACTTGCCCGGCCATGAGAAAGCACGTTTTGTCTTCATAACCCTTCCGAGCGGTTATCGAAGCAATGCGTTTTATCAGCGGATAGACGGGCGGCAATCGGCCTATGACTTTGCTTTGCAGCCGGCCAATCCCAAAAGCCTGAAGGCAGACGGGAGCCATCGGTTTATCCATATATCGGACACACATATCGGAGATTATTCTACCCACACGGCGGTAGATGGGCATGCGGCCAGTGCGAAGGATTTGCGCGATTATGTGCAGAATGAAGATATAGCCTTTGTGATTCATACCGGCGATGTGTGTCGGGAGAACTTTGCGGCCTACAAGTCTTTCCTGAACAACGAGAATATGCCCGCTTCGCAAATGTTCAACTGCATCGGTAACCACGATTTAGGTAGCGGTGCGTATGGAGAGGAGGGGTTTGAAAACTTCTTCGGGCCGGCGTATTACTCTTTTGAAGTGGGCAATGTCCATTATATCGTCACCCCTATGGAGAGAGGCGACGGGAGACCCGACTTCACGCCGGAGCGTATCGGCCAATGGTTGCAGAACGACTTGAAATATGTGGCGGAAGGCAAACCCGTCATTGCTTTCAACCACAGTGTGATGACTGCCGACGGCCATTTTAAGTTTGGCAGCCCCGATGCCGGATGGATAGATCTGGCCGATTATAACCTGAAAGCATGGGTGTATGGCCATTGGCACCAGCACCGCATGTATCGCTATGACGATTCGGAGGTCTTGATGCTGTGTTCGCCGGGGCAGGCACATGGCACGTTTAATCATACGCCGGCCTCTTTCCGGGTGCTGACGGTCGACAAGGCGGGCGAACTCTCTTCGGAAATACGGTATCCCTACTTCGATAAAAAGCTGACAATAGCTTCTATCGACAATGGACGTTCGGCTATGACGGTAGCGGGCAAAGTCCCTCTGTATGTCAACGTTTATTCTTCGGTGTCTCCGGTGGGGAAAGTGACATGCAGTTATTCCTGCCAAGGCAAGAACTACTTGGCCGGCCAACTATTAAAGCAGCAGACAGACTTCTGTTGGTGTACCGACCTTGCATTGCCTGCTTTCCTTGCCGGGCAGTTGGTGACTGTAACAGTGACAGCTACTTTCCAAAACGGAGAGGTGTCACAAGAAAGCAGCACGTTTCGCTATCTGCCCGAAAAGAATATATCGGTAAAACCGGGCGGCGATTGGGCTAACCTGCTGCAAAATGCGGCACATGTACCGGTCTTGCAAGATACGCTTTCGCCCCACTTGCAATTAGCATGGATACAAAACATCGGTTCCAATATCCTCTTCTCTTCCCCTATCGTTTATCAGGGAGCTGTCTATGCCGCTTCGATAGATGATAATGGAAAGGGAAAGGCGGCGGTAGTGTGTATGGATATGGCAAGCGGGAAGGTCAGATGGCGGTATCCGGTACGCCACTCCATACGTAGTTGCATCGCGGTCGAGGATGGATGCGTTTTTGCCCAAGATGTAAACGGATGGTTGTATGCGTTAGAGGCATCAACTGGCCAATTGGTTTGGGAAAAGGATTTGGAAATGAACAAACAAGTTCCTTTGGACAATGGGTTGGTCACTGCCGATGGAATTGTGTATGCCGGAACAGGACATTCGTTGTGTGCTTTACGGGCAAAGAGCGGCGAAACGGTTTGGCGCAACAAGGACTGGGACACTGCACACGGTACAGCTTCTACCCTTTCTGTGCATAATGGTGTATTGATGGCTCAGACTTTTTGGGAAGCTGCATACGCCAATGATGCTCAAACGGGTAAGAAGTTGTGGGGAAGAGGCGCGTATGGTTATGGCGGTTCGGCAACCATGATAGGTGATTTGGTTTATTTTACTTCCAATTCCTCTTTGTGTGTAGCCAATGCACGGACAGGAAAGCGGATTATTCAGAAAAAGTTCGATTTCCTTATCAATAATCTCTCTGCCCCGTTGGTGACGGACAGTGAAATTATCTTGGCTACCTCTGCCGATGGCGTTATAGCGGTAGATAGGGAAATGCTAGAGGTGAAATGGCGTTTTAAACCGGGCAAATCACTCATCTATACAGCTCCATCTTTGGACGATCCGGCATCTTCTTTAGAAGGTAGTCCGGTATGGAGTGGAGAGACAATCTACATAGGTGCTTCGGATGGTGTCTTGTATGCCTTGAACCGTAAGACCGGCAAACTGCAATGGAAACATGAGTTCGGTTCTGCTGTGTTGGGCACAGTAGCTGTAAGCGGTAATATGCTGTTCGCGGCTGATTTTGCAGGTAATGTGTATGGATTTGTTGGAGATGAAAGTTCGACAAAATCAAAATAAAATAAATATGGCGATGAAAAGAAAGATTATTTGTTTATTGTCATTGGAGATTTTGCTCCCTCTTAATTATTTAGGTGCACAAGAGTCACGTTTTGGCTTTTGTAATCGGGTGGAGCCTTTCAAGTGGGCAGATAATACACCCGTAGATTGCCCGTTCCCGCAGTCGAAGAAATATTCGGAAATCGTCTTTACCGGGCGTTATGCCAATTACACGGATGCCGATACGTGGTATCCCAGTTGGGCGGACGATGACTGCATGTATTCGCCTTGGACGGATGGGTATTTGGTTGAAGGGCATGAGAATGAATTTGTGCCTTTCAGCACATTCAAGGAACAGCATCCGGACTATGCGTGCTATTCGCTTCAATACACTTATAAGGGGGAGGTTCGGAAGCCGGCAACCGGACAGGCTAAAATCATTGGTGATGATCCGATGAATCTGCAAATAGTCAATCTGGGACGCACCGAGGGAAGTCCGGCTCCTTATGGTGGCAGGTATCCTGCCGGAAGTTTGGTCTATAATGGGGTTTGGTATTATGGAACTTATTGTTTGACCAACCGCTCGGATAGTAATTGTGGCGGGGTGGGATGGACACAGTTCGGGCCATTTGTCGGTTTCCGTATCTCCAAAGATAAAGGAAAGACATGGACGGATACGCCTTGTACTCCGGAAAAGCCGCTTTTCGGTGAAAATCCAAGTGTCGCCCCGGTAAAGATAGGAGCTCCTCATTTTGTGGATTTTGGAAAGAACATGCAGTATTCTCTAGATGGCTATGCCTATCTGACCGCCCATGGTGCTACCGATCCGAATGCATGGAATGGTTGGATACAGGGAGATCAGATTTATTTGATTCGGGTAAAGCCGGGTGAGCAAACGATGAATGATCCGTCGGCCTACGAATTTTATGCCGGTAAGGACAAGAAAGGCAAACCGGTTTGGACGAAGCGATTTTCTGAGATTAAACCTTTGTTGGAATGGCAAGGACATTTGGGTTGCGTGACGGTGACCTACAATCCGGGATTAAAGAAATATTTGATGTGTATCACCCGTGGGCATCGCAACTCTGCTATGGGGGTAATACCGACAAGTAACCGCTATGATACAATGATTCTTGAGTCGGACCAATTGGATGGGAACTGGAAGTTGTTAAAGTATTTGGATCGTTTTGGCCCGGTGGCTTATTTTGTGAATATTCCGTCTAAATTTATCTCTAAGGATGGTAAGACCATGTGGCTCTCTTATTCAGCCAACTGGCATGATAAGAATATGCCCGGAAATCCCGAAGGAAGCTATTATTCGTTTTCGTTACATGAATTTATGGTGGAGTAAATATGATGTCGGAATACTTTTTTATAATGAAAGAATAATAAAAGAACAATATCATGAAAAAAATTGCATATTCTTTTGTTGCAGCAGCATTCTTATTATGTAGTTGCAACTCAAATACACAGAATTCATTTCAAACCGATTATTTCAGTATCGATGTTGATTCGCGCGGTTATATCACAGGTATGCACAACCTGACGCGTGAGAGTCGTAATTTCAGTCCGGCCGACCGGCCTTCGCCATTGTTGGCATTGTATGACAGCCATCTGAAGCGTTATTATTATCCGCAAAAGGCCCGTTATGCAGGAGGCAAATACCAATTGGAATATGAAAACGGTTCGGTAGCGACTATACGGCTGGAGGAAAAAGACAAATACCTTAAACTGACACTGGAAGATTTGACTTCGCGCGAGGGAATCGATGGTGTGCAGTGGGGAAACTATTATACCAATATCAATAATATTTTGGGAGAAATGATTGGCGTGGCGCGCGACACGACAGCTGCCGTATGTTATGCTATCGGGGTATTGGCATTGGATGACAATACGATTGGTGGTGAATCCCGTTATACCTCAGAGACAGGAGCTGGAGGCTATATCGTCCATACACCCGATCCGGAAAAATATCCGTTGCCTCTGAATCTCCATGCGGGAGAGAGTTTCTCCGTAGGGGGTGACGGATTCAGCGATGTCGCTTTTTATAACCGGAAAGAGCCGTTTTATCGTTCATTGTATGGCAGTGCGGCCGGAGTAGATTGCAACGGGCGCATCAATATCCGCTACCATTCGCGTGACCGTCGCAAGGAAAATACGATTTACACACCGGAAGGGGTTGCACTTGTGAGCGATAAATTCCGTTACCATCAACAGCGGCAGGCGGTGCCGAGTGTCGATTATATCGGTTCTTCCATCGCCTTGTGGGGAAGCCCGGACAGTACGGCATTGATGGATGTCATTCAGACGATAGTCTTGGAAGAGGGGTTGCCTCATCCCACTTTCAATGGGAAATGGGTGAAAGACCCGACTGCTTTCATGCCCGACTTGCAGACATACGGAAACCTGTATGATAGTATCGCTTCGTATGCCAAACAAATGGGATTGAAGGCGATTAATGCATATGACCAAGGTTTCTTGGTTCCGGATCGGGCCAATGAGGGTTATCTGGATAGAAAAGACCAGTCACGTAAGACATATCGTTTTTCGGATGGTACCCGTTTGTCGCATCGCGAGTATGCCGACCTGTTGGCTAAGGATGGTTTGATTTTGGGACGTACCAATATCACAACCTCTTTGGCTCCCGGTACGAAAGATTGCAGCCCGTTCCCGTCGGACAGCGTATGTGTCTTGAACCGACATTATTTGAGCGAGGATATATCCGAGAGCGATACATTGATTTATGTGGATACTCCGGATTACCTGAACGAATTGATTGCTTCGGAGCAGTTTTGCCCGCTTAACTTTGTTAAGATTGGGAAGGAGTTGATTCATTTTGCCGGTGTTTCGTCAGAAAAGCCTTATCGGCTGTTGAAAGTGTCGCGCGGATATTGGGGAACCGTTCCGGCCGCTCATTGCAAAGGAGAGACTGTCGATAAATTGCAGGCAACCACTTGTTGGGGCTATGAGGGACTTATTCCTAATTTAGAGTTGCAGGATGAGTTTGCACGTTATTATGCAGATGTTGCCGGACGATCCGGATTGGGGCTTTATGATTTCGATGGTCAGGAATTTCTGTTCTTTAACGGAATGGGTGGTTATTCGGTTAAGAGGTTTTATCGGACGATGTTCGACCAGGCTACGAAGTTGAATTTACCGGCCGACATCCGGTTTACCGGAGCTGGTTTGAGTGAAGGTTCCTGGCATTATCAAAGTGTATGGAACGTGGGTGGCGGCAAGAATATCTATGATGTGGATTTGCGTGTCTGGGGAAGCACGACTAGCCAGGGAAAGGATTTGCGTGATGTGACGTATGCCAACTATTTCCCTTCCAGCTTTGGCGTTAACTTCCCGATTACGGCAACATCTACGGTGGAACAGTATGAACATATAGAAGCTACAGCCATAGGGTATGGTGCTACTTATTTCCTGAAGATTGGCCAGGAGGATGTAGAAAGCTGTCCGCTGAAGTATGCCATCTTCAACGTCATCCGCACCTGGGAGGAAGCCCGACGGGCGAATGCTTTCCCGACTTATATCCGCAAGATGCTGCAAAATCCGGCATTGAGCTGGCGCTTGGAAAAGAAGGCGGACAAGGAATGGACGTTATATCGGATGGAGAATGGGCAGAAAGGGCGTTCGTTCGATTTGAGGGCAGATGAAAAGCGTATTTGTTTTGTACCGTAAGTTTATTGTAAGAAGACTGTAAAAGGAATATTTTAGATATTATGATTGTTTATAATGGAAAGAAAAAAGTTTTTTAAATTATTGAGCTTGTTGTTGGTAGCGTCTTTAACTGGATGTATTACATAGAAGAGGGGGATTTGTTGGTTCGTGTGGATGAGGAGGATAATTTTACTTGGGAATATATCGATTATGATTGGGAAAGTAAAATAAGGCCTCAAGAGTAGATGGAAGGTAACCTCGTTTTTGAGATAAGATAGGATGCTGTAAGCAATAGTAATTCATCTGATAAGTAACTATTGCTATTTTCTATAGCGGTAGCTACTTATATCTTTGTAAGATTAATTTGTATATGTAGTTGAATCATGAAAAAAACAATGATATTGAATGAGAATTTATATAGGAGTGTTTGGGCTTGTATCCGTATAGTTGTGTTGCTTGGGTTTTCTTTGGAACTATCGGCTGCGCCGTCTTTTCGGGAGGTACAAGCTGATGGCTTGAAGCTGTGGTACACCCGGCCGGCTACGGACTGGATGACCGAAGCCTTGCCGATAGGGAACGGGCGTATCGGCGCGATGATTTTCGGGGGCATCGGGCAAGATAGTATCCAGTTCAACGATAAAACATTGTGGGCAGGAAGCACGGAGTCGAGAGGAGCATTCCAGAACTTCGGGAATATACGGATGGACTTTGGAACGAAAGGTGAGGTTACTTCCTACCGGCGGTCGCTGGATATAGAAGAGGCAGTCGCTTCGGTCTGTTACCAACAGGATGGGGTCACTTATCGGAGAGAATATCTGTCCAGTTTTCCCGATGATGTGATTGTGGTTCGTTTGTCGGCAGACAAGAAAGGGAAGATTAATTTCTCCATATCTTTGGAAGGGACGCATCTGGGTGAAATCAGAATGGTGAAAGGGCAGGAAATCAGCCTGTCGGGCAAACTTACGTTGTTGTCTTATGCTGCCCGCCTGCATGTGCAAAACGAAGGTGGTTCGTTGGCTGTGCAAAACGGAAAGATCCGGGTGGAAAACGCCGATGCCGCAACCATCGTATTGGGGATGGGAACCAATTTCTCGGCCACCAATCCCTCTTATATCACAGAGGGGGATGCGTGGAAGAAAGCCATAGACGATGCGGTGTCCGATGCATCGGAAAAGAGTTACAAGGCAATAAGGAAAGCGCATGTCGCTGACTATAGGCAATTGTTCGGCAGAGTTCGGTTGAGGCTGGGGGAAAAGAGTTCCAATATGCCGACCGATGAATTGTTTGCTGATTATATGAAAGGTACATATCATCCTGTGGCCGATGTCTTGTTTTTCCAATACGGGCGTTATCTGATGATTGCCTCATCTCGTGACGGATTGGATGTGCCGTCCAACCTCCAAGGATTATGGAACAACAGCAATACGCCGCCTTGGGAAGGGGATATCCACTCGAACATCAATGTGCAGATGAATTATTGGCCGGCGGAAGTTACCAACTTGGCGGAGTGCCATTGGCCTTTCATTAATTATGTCTATAATGAATCGCAGACGAACGGGTCGTGGAAGCGGATGGCGCAGGAGCACGGTTGTAGGGGATGGACCATGCGGACGCAAAATAATTTGTTCGGCTATTCAGACTGGAACTGGAATCGTCCGGCGAATGCCTGGTATTGCATGCACTTGTGGGAAAAATATCGGTTCGAGCCTCAGGCGGATTATCTGGAACGTGTCGCTTATCCGGTGATGAAGTCGGCTTGTGAGTTTTGGCTGGACCGCCTGGTCAAGGACAAGGATGGACGATGGGTGGCTCCGGAAGAATGGTCGCCTGAGCACGGCCCGTGGGAAGACGGCATTGCATACGCACAGCAACTGATAGCCGATTTGTTTGAGAACACGATTGAAGCCGGCAAGCTGCTTGGCACGGACAATGTGTTCATAAAAGAACTGGAAGCGAAGTATGCTCGGTTGGATAAAGGTCTGCATATCGGCAGCTGGGGACAATTGAAAGAATGGAAACATGCGGAAGACGACCCGAAGGATACGCACCGCCACTTATCCCATCTGATTGCTTTGTATCCAGGAGATGCGGTGTCTCCATTGACAACGCCGGAGTATGCGGAAGCTATCATCAAGAGCCTGGATGCTCGTGCCGATGTCGGGATGGGATGGAGCCTGACTTGGAAAATTGCATTAAGGGCTCGGTTGTTTGACGGGGAACGGGCGCACTCGTTGTTGAAAAAGGCGATGGTGCTGGCCGATGCTTCGCTGGGCAGGTTTGGCGTTTACCCCAATCTGTTGAATGCTTTGCCTTATCAGATTGACGGCAATTTCGGCGCGACTGCCGGCGTGGCGGAGATGCTGATGCAGAGCCACCGGAACGAACTTCATCTGTTGCCGGCCATTCCTTCCGCATGGGCGGATGGCGAAGTGAGCGGCTTACGGGGCAGGGGAGGCTTTGAAGTGACGATGGCTTGGCGGAATAAGAAGCTGGTCTCCGCACAAGTAAAGGCTTCGGCTGATCGCGCATGTATGCTTCGTACGGATGTTCCTTTGAAGGTGCAAAATGCCGCATATCGTTGCGAGAAAGACGCGAACGGTTATTACCTGACCACCTTCCATATAAAGAAAAGCAAGACGTATCGGGTTGTAGCGGATAACATATAACGTCAGGTCTCCCTTCACAAGTCGCTAAAACGTTTCCTACAACCATTTGCGATAACATGTCACCCTCAAAAAGAAATATCCGTCCGGTTTTGGGCGGATATTTCTTTTGGAGGGTTTTCGTCGGTTGGGAAGCAAGTCGCTGTATAATTTGAAGCTGCATAAAACAAAGGTTGAATGAAAGAATCTTAGTTAATAAATAAAAAAAATGAAGCAACTGACTACCTCTATATGAAAATGGTCTGTCTTAACGGTATGTGTCATATAAACAATTAAATTTTTATTCAATGAAACTGAAAACAACCCTTCTTTTATTAAGCTGTAATTGCTTGCTGTATGCACAAAGCAATGTGCTGGATGTCATGGCGCCGAAGGACACTTCCTTTTTTGCCGGAAAGAAAGAATTGCTTACGGCAGCATGGCATGAACCTTTCAGCTATAGCAGCATAAAGAGCAACCAGGCTCCCCTTGGCCCTTACATGGGAAATGGAGACGTGGGAGTCGTGGCGTTTACTTCGGACAATAGCCAGACATTAAAAATATCGAAAGTAGATTTTGTTACGGACGGTTGGACAGACTGGGCCGGCAGCGGGCCGGCTGCTTTGCCCGTTGGAGGGGTAACTGTCACGGTCAACTCGCCGGTATGTTCGGGCTTTACCACGGTGAACCATCCCGATCCGTTCGCTTTTTCTTATCAGATGGATCAGTTGAATGCTGAGTTGCGTATGACGACTGCCACTGCTCGGCAGGTGAAGATGACCAGTTGGATGGCGATGGACGAGAATGTGATTATCACCGAACTGGTGAATCCTTCGGACATGCCGGTCAGCATTTCGGTGGATACGTATGCCGACAGCCGGACGGAGGCGTATGCCACAACGGCAGTTACGGATGGGGCAATTGCCCAAGTCACCCGCCGGACAAAGGCAGCGGGTGTACGTTGGATTTGCCAAGCCGGCATATCCACCCAAGTGATAGGAGCGGAAGTCTATGCACCGCAATGCCTTTCGGACGCGCAAGTTCGCACGGATTTCAAGCTAGGTGTTTCCGACACCGTTTATGTCGCTACCTACGTTTCCGGGGGCGGACAAGGCGATGATGCGCAGTTGCCCGTTGCGCTGAAGCGGTTGCGCAGTTTGGATAAGGCAGGCATCGCCCGGCTGAAAAGCGACAAGGCAGCCTGGTGGAAAGATATGTGGACCCGCTCGTATGTGGAAACAAACGACTCGTTGCTGAACCGCCACTATTTGTCTTCCATTTACTTGTTGGCTTCTGCCTATAATCGTCATTCGCCTGTTTGCGGAGGCATGTATGGCGTGTGGAACATGGACGACAAAATGATGTACCATGGGGATATCCACCTTAATTACAATAGCCAAGCCGGATTTTACAGTGTGTTCTCGGCCAATCGTCCGGAGATTGCTTTACCTTTTTATAAGACCATCGAACAGCTGATTCCTGAGGGTAAGCGGCGCGCACAGGAAGAGATGGGCGTGATGCATCCCTCATGGAAAGGGAAGTCTTGCCGGGGATTGCTTTTCCCTGTGGGCGCGTTGGGCATCGGAGTTTTCTATAACTACTATTGGCAGCAGACCATGAATGCGCCTTTCAATGTCCCTCTGTTCAGTTGGTATTACGAATATACCGGTGATGTGGACTTCCTGCGTGACAGGGCTTATCCTTACATCCGGCTTTGCGGTGACTTTTATGAAGACTACATGCAGAAAGAAGCGTATGGCGATTCATACCGCTATACGATTACAACCGGTGGACACGAAAATTCCTGGGATTTGAATCCGCCTTCCGATTTGGCTTTCGTGAAACAGACATTCAGCCTGTTGCTCAAGTACAGTAAACTGTTGGGCATAGACAAGGACCGTCGGAAAAAATGGGACGACATCTTGTCGCATCTTCCGGAATACAAGGTGATAATGCCTACCCAGACGCCTAACCAGGGCCTTCCGGTCTATGCGAAGAACGAAGCCGGATGGGATTGGCCTAGCCATGCCATACAAATGCATTGTGCATATCCGTGCGAAGTGTTACATTTGCATTCCGATTCCACGGCTTTGCAGATTGCCCGGAATACATTGTATTATTATCAGGTTTCGCAAAAGGGATTTATCGAGACCATGAATGAATTGGGATTGAGTGCCTTTGTGATGGGGGCGCGTGTCGGGATGGAACCGGATATATTGGTGGATAACATGAAGGCTCTGATAAAAACGGCCAAGCCTAATTTCCTGATTATTGACGGGCATCATTGCACGGAGAAGACTACAGTGATAGAGACCGTCAACTCCATGATGCTTCAGACAGTGGAGGATGTCATTCACTTGTTTCCTTGTTGGACTAAGACGCCGGCTTCGTTCACCCGGTTGCGGGCTAAAGGCGCTTTTCTTGTTTCGGCTCATTACGATGGGACGACGGTATCCGGACTAGAGATATTTAGTGAAAAAGGCGGAGTGTGCAAATTGAGCAATCCTTGGAAAGGTAAAACGGTGCGTGTCACCGAGAATGGCAAGGCTGTATCTGTGAAAAAGGAAAAGGAAGTCTTTTCATTCAAGACTCGGAAAGGATGTGTGTATGTAATTGATTGATACCATTAATTATTATAATTATAGAAATTTATGAATTTGAGAAAGAAGATTTTGTTGCTGCTGTTGGTAATGTGGAATTTGTCCGTCACAGCTAAAGTAAAACCTATTGTACACTATAATTTCGGAAGGGTAGGAAATGTCACTTATGCGGTGGCACCCGAAAAGATAATGCCTGTTTTCGGAAGAGGTGAACTGGTAGTTGTGGGACGGCCTGTTTTTTATGCCGATGCTCCAAGTGACAAGAAACTGAAAGGAGAAGGAGGTATTTTGTTTAATGGAAACGGTGATGGATATGGTTTGACAGAATCGTTTGGCTCTTCATCTGAAAATCAGGTATTGGAAGTTTGGGCAAAACCTCGAACTGGTGCGGAGAAAGCAGGTAGTGAACAGGTGTTGCTTGCTCATGGTACAGGCAAGGATGGATATGTGTTTACTCATAAAGGCGGTCATTGGTATCTGACTTTTGGGGGCTCGAGACGTGTTGAAGTAGGAGAAGTTTCACACAATGCCTGGGTGCATCTGGCTATGGTAGTGGAAGATGGAAAAGGTAGTGTTTGGATGAATGGGAAGGAGGCCGGTACTTTCAAACCGACTCAAGCAATTGCCCCTTGTTTCTCTCTTGCTATTTCGGAAGATGGGAAAAGTTCTTTTTATGGTGAAGTATATGAGATAAGGTATAGTACTTTCGCTACCGGTAAGTTCAATCCAGAGACTGATTTCTTATTGGATTATAAAAAGATAAAGGAAGCCGACCGGCAACGTTTGTCCGAACGGCGGGAGCTGGTGCGTCAGTTGGAGCTGGAGGGAACCGGTAAGAAAATAGTAACGGAACTGTCTGATGTGCGTCAGGAAAAAGACTGGCTCGTTAACCGGATTGACGAACCGGCTTGTTTGTTTGTGAAGAAATCGGCAGACGGTATGACTTCACACATCCAGTTGAATAATGGATTGGTTTCACGTACCTTTTATGTAGGCGAGAATATAGCTTGCGTAGGTTATAAGAATCATTCGAATGAGGCTGAGTTTCTGCGAGCCGTAAAACCGGAAGCACGCGTCTGTATAGATAGTGTGTGGTACGAGGTAGGCGGACTAAAAGGACAACCGGAATTGTCTTATTTGCTGGACAGCTGGTATGCGGGCATGGAAGCTTCCGACCAGGCTTTTACCTTGGCGAAGGTGGAGACCGGCCTTCCGCTGAAGCGCTATCCGTGGACACCGAAGTACAATGCCGTGCCTGCCGATTGGCCGGCCAAGGGATTGCGTATGGAAATGACGTTCGTGCCGACGGAAAACATGGTGGATGTGAAAGACATAACAGTGAAAGTCAACTATGAGATTTATCAGGGGTTGCCGTTGGTTGCCAAATGGATTGAGGTGATTAATGAGGGCGAGAAACCTATCTTGCTGAATGATATGGAATGTGAAGTATTGGCGGTCAATCAGGACCAGGTGAAACGTCTTCATGTGGAAAGTGATTTCTCTTTTGCTTTGGTGAATGCTGACATTGAAGGAAGTGCTTTGATGCATTACGCCGGAACTCCGAAGGCTTATCATGTGGGTAGCTCTACTACTAAATGGACTGTCGACAAGGAGTATAATACGTGGGCTAGTCATAATCAGGCCGAAGACAAATTCTTGGGATTCCCTCATCACAACTTGCTGCTGAGCAAGCTGCCCATGGGACCTTATACAAAGGTGGGAAAAGAAACTCCTTTTAAATCGTATATCACTTTTGAATTGCTGCAAGACAGCGACGACCGTGAACGCCAGTCACTCGGACACCGGAGGATGTACAAGAAACTGGCTCCGCAAACCACCGAATCGCTGATAGCGGGTGGTATCACTTCGCACGACGAAACAAAGTTGAAAGGGTTCATTGACCAAATGGCGGAGCTGGGACTGGAACAGTTGGATATTCAGGCATGGCCGGGGGTAAGCCATGATAATCTGGATTCGGCTTACGTGCAGTTGTGGCACCGAGTGGCCGCGTATGCCAAAGAACGAGGCATCATCATGGGCGGTTATGAATTGCAGGTGGCTTCTCGCGGACGAGGCAAGGAGGTGGATTGTGTGCATCCCGAAACCGGAAAACCGGGCAGCCTTTTCGGGCAAAGTGTCTGCATTGCCAGCCAATGGAAAGACACGTATTATCCTAAGATGTGGGAATTCTTTGATAAGACCGGCTTTATGACCTATAATATGGATGGCCCGTATCACGGTGATCCGTGTGCCTCGGCTGTTCATCCTCATCATACAGGCTTGGAAGATTCGCAATGGCAACAATGGAAAACGCAGGTGGAAGTGATTCATGAATTGCAACGACGGGGGATGTATATTCCTATCCCGGACTGGTATTTCCTGAACGGGCAGAATGCTACCGGAATGGGATACAGGGAGGCGAGTGCCAACTTGACCCCGCAGCAACAACTCTTGCTGGGACGCCAGTATATCTACGATGGTACTTGGCATAAGATTCCGCCTATGGGATGGATGACTTTGCAGTTGGTTGGCTTTTATACCAACGACCCGCGTGTGGGATTGGAGCCGTTGTGCGAGAATCTGGACCGTTATGAAACGCAACTGGTGCAGTTCTTGGGAAGCGGTTGCCATCTGACCATCCGTGGAAACCGTTTGTATGACACTCCGGAAACCAAGCGGATGGTTACGAAATGGATTGACTGGTTCAAGAAATACCGCGACATTCTGACTTCCGACATCATTCACGTCAGTCGTCCCAACGGGCGTGACCTGGATTGCCTGATGCATGTCAATCCTTTTATTGACCATAAGGGAATGGTGGTGATTTTCAACCCAACCGAACGGGATATAACTAAGGAAATGAAGTTGCCGTTATATTATACGGGACTGAAAGGGAAGGCTACTGTTATGGCTGAAGACGGAACAAGGAAAACCTATTCGCTGAATGGGAAGGAAGAACTGGCGTTGCCTGTCTCGGTGAAAGCGGGAGGAACGGTATGGTTTCTGATTGAGGAATAATGATTGCATATTATACTAGCGACAAAAAATAAATGAGTATGAATCTGAGGAATACGATTAAAACAATGCTTCTGTCTCTTGCCCTGGTGGCAGGAACAGGGGCATACGGCCAGTGTTATCAGAAAACAGGCCAGGGAATCAAGGCTGTGGCTTGTGGTATGGATGTCGAATTACAGTTCTATGCGCCGGAAATAGTACGGATAATCAAACAGCCCGGTAATACGGAAAGAACAAAAGGAAGCTTTGCGGTGGTCAAGACACCCGAGATGACTAAGTTTGTGGCCGAAGAACGGGAAGGCCGGATATGGCTGGAGACCGATAGCCTGGCAATTACGCTGGACTTGCAGACCGGAAAGATAGCCTATGCCGACCGGAAGGGGAACCTCTTGCTGGAAGAGAAGGAGTATGGCACCCAGTTCACACCGGTGGAATATGGAGAAGATAAGACGTATCTGGTCCGCCAGGCTTTTAGGTTGGAGGAAGGAGAAGCTGTGTATGGATTGGGGCAACACCAGAAGGGGAAAATGAACCAGCGCAACCAAATGGTGCATTTGCGTCAGACGAACACCGAGATTGCCATTCCCTACATACAGTCCATCAAAGGGTATGGCTTGTACTGGGATAATTACTCGCCTACTACCTTTACGGACAACCCGATGGAGACGGCTTTCGACTCTCAATACGGAGAGTGTGCCGATTATTATTTCATGTATGGTGGCAGTGCCGGCAATGTCTTGAAATGCATGCGTGAACTGACGGGGCAGGTTCAGATGAATGCCTTGTGGACCTATGGGTTCTGGCAGTCGAGGGAGCGCTATCAAAGCCAGGAAGAAATGCTGGATGTGGTCAGGAAATACCGTAAGTTGCAGGTACCCCTTGATGGCATTGTGCAGGACTGGCAGTATTGGGGAGTCGATCCGCTTACCTGGAATGCGGTGGAGTTTGGCAATCCGCTTTTCCCCGACCCGAAGAAAATGGTTGACGAGGTGCACGGCATGAATGCGCACATCGCCATTTCTATATGGCCTTCTTTCGGCAAGAGTACAGCCATCCACAAGGAATTGAAAGAGAAAGGTGCCTTGCTCGATTTCAAGACCTATCCCGAACAGGCGGAGGTATATGATGTGTTCCGTCCCGAAGCACGTGAGATTTATTGGAAATACATTCATAAGAATATGTTTTCCATCGGCATAGACGGATGGTGGCTGGATGCTACCGAACCGGAGTTCTCGGACAAGGACGAGAAACTGAACCAAAAGACGTATGCAGGGACGTACCGGAAAGTATACAATGCCTTTCCTATCGTATCCGTGGGAAGCGTGTATGAGCACCAGCGTGCGGTTTCTTCCGATAAGCGTGTGTTTATTCTTACCCGTTCGGCATTTGCCGGGCAGCAGCGTTACGGGGCAAACTCCTGGTCGGGAGACATACAGGCCACTTGGGAGGTATTGCGCAAGCAAATTTCTGCCGGGCTGAACTTTTCCGTGTGTGGCATCCCTTATTGGAATACCGATATAGGCGGTTTCATCACGTGGAACTCGTACAGAGAAGGGGTGCAGGACCCTGCTTACAGGGAATTGTATGTCCGGTGGACACAGTTCGGGGCGTTTACTCCCATGATGCGCTCTCACGGGACGAATACGCCGCGCGAAATATACCAGTTTGGTGAAAAGGGTTCATGGGAATTCGATGCGTTGGAGAAATACATCAACTTGCGCTATCGTATGTTGCCTTACCTTTACTCCACCGCCTGGGGAGTGAGCCGAGACGGGGATACGTTTATGCGTCCTTTGTTTATGGATTTCCCTCATGATGTCCGGGTGCGTGATTTGGACGATCAATACATGTTCGGACGGTCGTTGATGGTAGCTCCGGTGACGGAGCCCATGTATGTGGACCGCGACAAGAAGGTGAACCTGAAGGATATAAAGTCCAGACAGGTTTATCTGCCTTCCGGAAGCGAATGGGTTGATTTCTGGACTGGAGAAAAATGGCAAGGAGGGCAAACCGTCGGCAAGGAAGCTCCTATTGACGTGATGCCGATTTATGTCAAGGCCGGAAGCATTCTTCCTGTCGGGCCTAAAGTGCAATATGCTACCGAAAAGAAATGGGACAAGCTGGAACTTCGTATCTATCCCGGAGCAGATGGTGAGTTCGTGTTGTATGAAGATGAGAACGATAATTATAATTACGAGAAAGGACTTTATTCTACCATTACTTTCAAATGGGACAACCGGAAGAGGGTGCTTGACATAAGCGACCGGACAGGAAAGTTCCCGGGCATGTTGGACAAGAGGGTTTTCACCATCGTGCTGGTAGAAAAAGGACATGGTGTGGGAGACTGCTCCACGGTTAAGGCAAACAAGGCCGTTGCTTACCATGGTAAACAGCTGCGGGTAAAATTATAACAGAAGGCCGGTCGACTAAGTCAAAGGAGCAAAATGAAAATGACTGCTCCGAAAAATTATAGACTGTTCTTGCAAGATCAAAAGGAGTCGTATTGATTAATAATGCGACTCTTTTTTTGTAGTATGCTCGGCATGAGTATTAGGGGTCGGCGGATATTTCAGGTTGTTAGTATTTCCTTAGTATGGCTATCGGGAATCACGGAACATGCCGGCCTGTGCATCGGAACATAGCAGGCTTGTTCGCCGCACAAGCTTGGCCTGTTCGTTGCACAAGCCCGGTCTGTTCGCCGTATGACAGATTTCGTTTGTCGTAAAAACACGTACGTATGTGTGGGCTTGTACATACGTACGTATAGGCTTACACATACGTATGTATAGGCTTACACGTACGTACGTGCAGAGGACATCGCCCCCTCATCAGGTTGCTTCTTCCCCTTCTCCTTTCATCCTTTCATTTTTGGTGAAATCTATTGTCAATCAGTTGTTTAAAAATGACAGGGCATCCCCTCACGACCCTTTCAGCCATGCTGCCCGGCTCCTTTCACATCTGCCTTCAGCAGTTTCAGCCATGCTGCTTTTGTGTGCGAATGAAAGGAGGCTGAAAGGAGAATGAAGGGACCCGACGGAGTGTCCTATCGCCCTCGGCTCCCCCATCAATAGGGCGTTTTGGCAACTAATGAAAGGATGAATGGAAAAGCAGAATTACATCAATGCTGTATCTTGTGTGAAGGGGTAGTTATGCAAGAAAATGTAGTTTTCGGACAATGTCGGACCGGAAGACGATGGTAATAGGAATACAGATGCCACCGGTTGCGATGTCCTTATGATTATATCGGACTGACGTAATATTACTGCTCTGAAATATCCGCTTCCCCTTCAGAGAGCTAAGACGTAAATTTCGTCAATGATTGAAGAAATATTTGCATTTATCTGCTTTTGGGTTAATAAAGTTAAAAAAAATAAGCTATCGACTACCTTTGAATGAAAATTTTCTGTCTTGGTGGCAATAGGACTTGTGTGTATTCGGAATTAGTATAATGACTGTATTTTGAAACTTGTCAATGTGTGTATAGATTAATCATCGTGTAAAATGTTGTTAGTTAAAGTGTTTGTTTATTAGATAGGTAATGTTTTTTTAGGGGTAAAAAGATTGTTTGAAAGGGATAACAGGTTGATAAGTGAATTATATGAAATTGAAAATGCGTATGCAAAATAAAATGTTACTGGGGGCTATAGGGTTATTGTTATGCAACCTTTCACTTTTTGCCCAATCCGAAGCCGTAAATAAGTATGCTGTGGAATGGAATCAGTTTTCAAAAAATGCTTCCGAGTCATTCCCTATTGGTAATGGAGAAGTGGGAGCGAATGTGTGGCTGGAAGAGAATGGAAATTTAGTATGCTATATATCCCATACGGATGCGTGGTCGGAAAATTCGTCGTTATATAAGTTAGGCCGGATCAGGCTCTCTTTCTTTCCGGCATTGCAGAAAGAAGGGCTTTCGGTTCGTCAATTTCTAAATCTGGAAGAAGGAAAGATAGAAATGCGGCTTACCGATGGCAAGGAACATGTGTCGTTGGATTTTTGGGTGGATAGTGAATCGCCTGTTATTTATGTAAAGGGTACTTCCAGTTATCCGGTTCATGTGACGGCTTCTTCTGAAATATGGCGTACACAGGCACGGTTGATACCGGCTCGGGAAAGACATTTCGCGCTGCAAGGCTGTAAAGTGGATTCATTGCTTACGGAATATGCCGACGTAGTGGAAGACAGGAACGATCATTTGATTGTTTACCATCGCAATGAACATTCTATTTATCCATTTACGCTGGATTTGCAGCATTTGTCGGGAGAAGGAAGCAAGGGGGATCCCTTTATGAATCGTACAATGGGATATGCAATATCGGGAGAGAACTTTGTAAAGCAGACGCCGACCAGCATCTGTTCTCGTACGGAAGTCAAGGAGTTTGGTTTGAAAGTAGCTGCTCATGTGGAACAGACGGAAACCGCGCAGGAGTGGATAGATCATATCGAAAAAATGGTCGGTAAGGCTCCCGGATTTGATGAGGCTGCTCGGCGGACGGCTGTATGGTGGAAGAACTATTGGAATAAGAGCTATATAATAGTACAAACGCCGGATGAAGCAAAAGGAGATAAGATAACTCAGGCCTATATTCTGCAAAGTTGGATGGCTGCTTGTGGTGGAAGAGGAAATTATCCAATCAAGTTCAATGGATCTATTTTCACGGTTGATCCTGTTTTTACGGATGCAAGCCGGAACTATAATCCGGATTTCCGTTTGTGGGGACCTGACTATTGGTGGCAAAACACTCGTTTGATTTATCATCCGATGCTTAAAAGCGGCGATTTTGAGATGATGCGGGTTTTGTTCCGTCATTTCTACTCCAACTTGCCGATGCTGAAACAGAATGCAAAGGTTTTGTTCGGAGCAGACGGGGCGGTGAATCCGGAGACGTCTACGATTTTTGGAACGTTTGTGAATCATGATTATGGTTGGGAACGTATCGGTCGGGAAGCGGAAATGATAGAAAATCCATACGTTCGTTATTATTGGAGCTCGGGCTTGGAGATAGTGGGGATGATGTGCGATTATTATCATTATACATCGGATAAGGCATTTGCCAATGACACGTTGTTGCCTATGGCGCGTGAAATATTGAAATTTTATACTTCATTCTTCCCTCGTGATGAACGGGGCAAAATACTGATCACTCCGGCGCATTCTCTTGAAATGTATTGGGATGATGTGAAGAATGATTTACCCAATGTGGCCGGTCTGCATTATGTTGTGAAAGCTTTATTAGGCTTGCCTGACGATTGTGGCACACGGGAGGACCGTAGTAGCTGGAAGACTCTGCTTGGCTTGTTGCCCGATATTCCTATGAGGGAAGTGGATGGAAAAATATTGTTCTCGCCGGCAGAAGTATATGATGCTACAAAATCAAACAATCAGGAGAATCCGGAATTGTATGCGGTATTTCCTTTTGCATTATGTCATATCGCCACACGGGATTGTGCGGCCGGCATTCGTACTTATGAGAGCAGAAAAATTCGTAATACCGTAGGATGGACACAGGATGGACAGCAAGCCGCTCGGTTAGGATTGACGGAAGAGGCTGCCGCCAACTTGTGGGCAAAAGTTCAAAACAGTCATATTAATCATCGTTTCCCGGCTTACTGGGGACCCAATTTCGACTGGACTCCCGATCAGAATCACGGAGGTAATCTTTTGTTGACTTTGCAAGAGATGGTGTTGCAGGTGTATGACCGATCGGTTTATTTATTGCCTGCTTTTCCAAAAGACTGGAATGTGTCTTTCAAATTGTATGTTCCCGGAAACAATACGATAACCGGAATATATCAGGATGGTAAATGGGTGAAAAAGCCTTCATTACAGGAAAAAACAAATCTGAAAATACACATGAAACGATAGAATACCATAACGTTTTTCTTCCTTATTAGATGAAAAATGGCTACTTGGAATAAAAAAGAGAGGGTTCAGACTACCCTTTCATCTTGATTTATTGTCTATATTGCGAAATGGGTAATGAAAGGATAACATGAGTAAGAATAAACCATTGTGAAATGGGAGATCGCTTAAAGAAGCTTTTTTAAAATTGAATGAAATATTGTTTGCTGTTGATTTTTTGAATGTGTTAGTTGTTGAAAGGATTGTTTTTTTATAAGGTAAAAGATTGTTTTTATATTTATGGATGATTTCTTTGGGAGTAGTAAAATTATAAATTAGAGATAAAATGAAACAGACAGGAAAATGTTGGCTTGGGTGCCATAAGAAAAACATCTTCTTTATACTGTTCTCCTTATTATTGGTAGGATGTACGGCAGAACAGTCTTGGAATTTTAAGACAAACTATTTTAGTATTGATGTGAACGGAAAAGGGTATATCACCAGTATGAAAAATATTACGGTGATTCCTAATCACGAATTCAGTCCGTCTGATAAGCCTTCGCCGCTACTGTCCTTGTATGATAGCAAGAGAAAAGAATATTATTATCCTCGACAGGCGCGTTTTGATAAGAATACGCATTTGATTACCCTTGATTTTTCCAACGGATCGGTGGCTCAAGTACAATTGCTTCCTAATGATAAATACCTGAAACTTTCATTGGTGAGTTTGGAATCTCGTAATGGCATAGATGCTATTCAATGGGGATCGTATTATACTAACATCACCAATCTGTTGGGTGAAATTATCGGGGTGGCGCGTGACACGAGCGATGTGGTGAACTATAGCATCGGTATGCTAGCTTTGGATGACAATACATTAGGCGGTACTCCCGATATCGAGGGAGATGCTGCTCCTTTTCAATATATTATCCATACTCCTGATGCCCAGCGTTTTCCTTTGCCGGATAGCTTGCATGAAGGGCAAGTCTTTACATTGGGTGGAGACGGAATCAGTGATGTCGCTTTTTATGCTAATAAAGAGCCTTATTATCGTATTATGTATGGTAATGCAGCCATGGTGGACAGTTTGGGACGTATCTTTTTGAATTACCAATCGCGTGATCGTTCCAACCCTCGTCAAGTGTATTATTCACTGATACCCAATATGCCGGCTAATGTTCCTAACCACATTGATGTGGAACCGTTGCCTGGAGTGGATTACATCGGCTCTTCCGTTGCTTTGTGGGGAAGTCCGGACAGTACGGCACTGATGGATGTGATTCAAAATATAGTGCTTTCCGAAGACTTGCCTTATCCGACAATCAACGGAAAATGGATAAAGGACCCTGCAGCTTATTCTCCTGATGTGATGACTAGTGGCCGTCAGTATGATAGCATCATTTCTTACACTAAGAAGATGGGGCTTCCTGCCATTCATGCTTACGATCAGGGCTTCTTGCGTCCTAACCGGGCCAATGGAGGTTATTTGGATGGAAAGAATCAGTCCGAGAAACCTTTCCGGTTTCGGAATGGCAATAAGTCACATCGCGAATATGCTGACATGGTGGAGGCTGAAGGGTTGATGTTGGGACGTGTATGCATCACCAACTCATTGGCTCAGGGTACTCAGGATGTGAGTCCTGTGCCTAGCGATAGTTTGTGTTATCAGCAAAAGCGGATTCTTGTGAAAGATATTACTCCGGAAGATACAGTAATCGTTATTGATGATCCTACCTATATGGAAGAAATTGCCAGTTGGGAAGGACATTGCGAGAATTTGAATATGATAAAGATAGGCAAAGAACTGATTCATTATGTGGGTGTTTCGGAAACTGCTCCTTATACGTTGAAACACGTGACAAGAGGTTATTGGGGAACCAAAGCCCAGTCTCATCAGGCAAACGATACGGTGTATAAACTGCAAGTAACTATAAACTATGGCTATGAGGGAATTATACCTAACATGGCCCTTCAGGATGAAATAGCCAAATACTATGCCGAAGTGGCTAAATATAGTGGATTGACTTTGTATGACTTTGACGGGCAAGAATTCTTGTTTAATAATGGTCACGGGTATTACTCGGCCAAGCGTTTCTTCCGTAAAATGTTCGATCGTGCCAAGGAATTGGGGATACCGTATATCCGTTTTTCGGGCGCTACTTTGTCCGAAGGATCCTGGCATTACCAAAGTGTATGGAATGTGGGAGGCGGCCGTAACTTATATAATGTGGATACCCGTGAATGGGGAAGCACTACCAGTCAGGGAAAAGACTTGCGTGACGTGACTTACTCGAACTATTATCCGGTGTCGTTTGGAGGAAATTTTGCAGTCAAAGATACTTCTTTTGTGGCTCAGTATGAACATATCGAAGCTATTTCGGCAGGTTACGGAGCGACATATTTCCTGTCTATCAATCAGGAAGATGTGGAAAAATGTCCGCAAAAAGAACAGATATTTAAAACAATTCGTACTTGGGAAGAAGCACGCAGAGCCAATGCTTTCCCACGCAATATAAAGAAATTGCTGATGAATCCTGCTTATGACTGGACCTTGGAAGCCGGATCGGATGGAAATAGCTGGATGTTGTATCAGTTGGTAGATGGTAAGAAATCGAAAGTCTATCTGTTAAAACGAGCTGTAGGATATTAAATAAGGAATGAGAAAATGAAACATACGTTTTTTTTTAGTATTTATATGTGTTTATGCTTGATGCTGGCTGCCTGTGGAAAAGCGCCAGCATCTGGCAATTATATAGGTTCGGTCAATAAATTTGTTGGGACTGGAGGAGATGGAAGAGTGACTCCGGTAGCATCTGTTCCTTTTGGAATGATGCAATTGGGAGCCGATACACGACCTTTTGGTGCCGGATATCATTATAATGATTCCACTATTTTGGGCTTCAGCCATTTGCACAAGAGTGGCGGAGGATGTGCGGATTTCTTAGATATTCTTTTCATGCCTTTACCGAAAGGTTTGGTAATGGATACGGTACGGGAGATTCGTTCCCGTCAATTTCAGTCTTCTTTCAGCCATGAAAACGAGGAGGCCCTTCCCGGATATTATAAGGTGGATTTGTATGACGGCAATGTGTCGGTCGAACTTACTGCTTCTCGTCGGTGTGGCATACAGCGTTATACTTATCGGGATGCCGAGAGCATACCGGTTTTGATAGACTTGGAATATGGTTCGCAATGTGCGTGTACCATTCAGCCGGAACACGATGTGGATACGGTTTATTCTTCTTTTATAGAACAAGTGGACGATTATACGGTGCGTGGGTATCGAAAGTCCAATGGATGGGCTTATCATCAGCAGGTTTATTTTTATACTACTTTCTCCAGTCCGATCCGTTCTGCTGTGTTTTACGTAGATGATTGCTCAGTAGAGGGAAGAAAATCTGTTTGTGGAGAAAATGTGAAATTGTTGTTGGACTTTGAAAATCGTGACGACGAATTGGTGGTGAAGACAGCGATTTCAGGAGTGGACATGGAAGGTGCTTACCGAAACTGGCTGGCCGAAGTCGATGGGAATGATTTTGAAAAGGTACGGTTGGAAGCTGGGATGAGTTGGGAGAAACTTTTATCACAGATAGAAATACGTACCTCTGATTCGAAAAAAAAGGAATTGTTTTATACATCTCTGCATAATGTTATGCTTTATCCTATGCTTTTTTCAGATGTGGACTATCGTTTCAGGGGACCTGACGAACAGGTACATCAGACTGACGGGTTCGATTATTATGGTGCGGTAATCGGTCTGTGGGATACATTTCGGGCTGCTTGTCCGTTGACGGCTGTTTTACATCCTGACGTGATGCTGGATTATGTGAAAACTGCATTGGAACACGATAAATATGCGGGTCAGCTTCCTATATGGACATTGTCGGGGATGGAAACATATCAAATGATTGGAATACATTCCATGCCGCTGATAACCAATTGTTTTATGAATGGTATTACGGACTTTGATGTCAAACAGGCATTGGAGGCGATGGTGCATTCAGCCATGAAAGATACTTGTGGTTATTCGATGGGGTACTTTGTAGGATTGGAAAATTATAAGAAATACGGCTATGTGCCTTGTGATTTAGAAATGGAAGCTACTGCCCGTACATTAGAGTATGCTTTTGATGATGAGGCGATAGCTTGTTTTGCGTCACTGATAGGTGAAGAGGAAACGGCGGCTGTTTTCCGTCAGCGAGCCCAAAATTATTGTAATGTTATTGATCCGGCGACTTGTTTGGCCAGGGGAAGGGACAGTAAAGGTGGATGGCGTACTCCTTTTCACCCTTTGCGCTCGGAACACCGTAAGGACGATTATTGTGAGGGAAATGCTTGGCAGTGGACTTTCTTTGTACCTCATGATGTAGAAGGGCTTGCCAGAATAATGGGAGGAAAGCAAAATTTGGAAGCTCGACTGGACTCTCTTTTCTTGATGTCGTCCGTTTTGCAGGGAGAAAATGTTTCTGGAGATATTTCGGGCTTGATAGGTCAGTATGCTCATGGTAATGAGCCGGGACATCATACTATTTATATGTATAATAAGGTAGGGGTACCTCATAAGACACAGCATTATGTACATCAGGTAATGAATACCTTGTATGACAACACCCCTGATGGTATTTGCGGTAATGAGGATACCGGACAGATGAGTGCATGGTATGTGTTCAGTGCATTGGGATTCTACCCCATGAATCCGGTTTCGGGCCAATACGAACTGGGAACTCCTTCTTTTGAGGAGGCGGTTATTCATTTACCTTCTGGAAAGGACTTCAAAATCAGGGCCGAAGGGCTTTCTGATCAGAATTGTCTAGTGGAAAGTGTATCGTTGAACGGAGTGAAATTGGAGCGGACATATATCACATTTCAGGAGTTGTTGGAAGGTGGGGAACTGGTGTTTGAGATGAAGAATACTTCAAAATATTGAAAAATAAAGGATTCTAATATTATGAGACGAACGGTTTTATGTAGAATAGGTATCTGTCTGTTGACTATTTGTTTAGTGGCTGATGTGTATGTCAGATTGAAAGACTTAGCTGAAAAAGGATGCTTATCCGATAAGGTGGAGGCAAGAATGTTGAATCCGGTTTCTCCTCCTAGACTGTATATTGCTGATCCTGAGGTAAGACAGATGCCGGATGATCGTGAGAATACATGGTGCTCTAATTCTTATCACGTTTTATCTACTTCCGATCTTGTACATTGGGATGTAGAGTAGTGTGATGATAACGGTGCGTAGGCCCGAACATGATATTCCGGTGGAATATTTGTCGGGGATAAGGGACGGTGATTATGCTTACTGGAAGTATTTTGACTTTACGAATGCGAATGTTGACCGGTTTGTTTGCAAGACTTGGGGTAAAAATACGGCTGCTACAATTGAAATCCGATTGGATGCTCCTGACGGAGAATTGATCGGTAGTTGTGAATTGGATGAAATGGATGGAGAGGTAGCCTATGGGATTCATAAGACGACCGTGAACCTTGTTACGGGAAAACATGCGGTAGTGTTGGTTTTTAAAAGTAAATCGTCTGACAATGCATCGCAAAATTTGATGAATTTGGAATGGTTTATGTTTGAAAGTAAATAAAAGAATAGGATGAGAAAAAGTTTCTTTCAATTTTTGTTTTTAATAGCTTTAGGCGTTTCGGCTTCAGCTCAAAACAGGGAATATCATGTTTCATTGAACCATGGTAATGATACGAATGAAGGTTCTGTAGACAAACCTTTTAAGACTATTTCAGCAGCAGCGCAGGTTGCAATGCCAGGTGATGTTATTACTGTTCACGAAGGAATTTATCGGGAACGGGTGGCACCTCCACGTGGGGGAACTTCTGACAAGAAGAGAATCGTTTATCGGGCAGCCGATAATGAAACAGTTGTTATTACAGGATCAGAATCTGTAAAAGGGTGGAGGAAAGCACAGCATAATACATGGAAACTGACTCTTCCGAATTCTTTTTTTGGTGAATCGAATCCGTTTGACGAGCAGATTTATGGTAGTTGGTATCGGGGAAAGGGAAGGCCGAATCACACAGGAAGTGTATACTTGGATGGTAGAAGGATACGGGAGACTTTCAGCAAGTGTGAAGTGCTGGCTCCGGCAGGCGAGCAGTTATATTGGTATGCAGAAGCCGATGGAAACGGAGGATCTGTATTGATGAATTTTGAATGGATCCACCCTTCCAAAGGAGAACTGATGACTTCTATGCAGGCTTCTGTTCAAGGAGGGGATCAGTCGGTGTGCATATCCGTTGTTGAACGTTGGCCGTTTGGTTATCTGAAGGATGGTTCTGTGATGTATTTTGATCAAGTTGATTTTGGAGAATCTTCGGATACACTGTATTTTCAGGCAGCTACGCTGGCAAAAGGAGGTATGGTGGAGATGAATTTGGACGCTCCTGATGGAGAACTGTTGGGGACAGCTATGGTCACTAATACAGGAGATTGGGAGCGGTTTGCTGTATTCCCTTTAGTAATGAAACGGCCGCTTTCGGGAAAGCATACGGTTTGCTTTACTTTGAAAGCACCAGCACAGAAAATGAAGGGAGAGACGACAATATGGGCGCAGTTTCCTGAGGGAACAGATCCCAATGAGGCATCGGTGGAGATAGCAGTGCGGTCCCAAGTCTTTTATCCGGACAAGACAGGGATAGACTATATAACTGTAAAGGGATTTATATTGGAGAACGCGGCTACCAATTGGGCACCTCCTTCGGCCGAACAGCCCGGATTGATTGGCCCACGCTGGGCCAAAGGTTGGATTATTGAGAACAATGTCATTCGTAATTCCCGTTGTTCCGGCATTTCATTGGGTCGTCCTACTTTCGGCCATGCGCATCATTATCAGAAGTTACCTCCTCGCATTTATGCAGAACCTGACGGCGGACAGACGATATGTCAATTGGAGGATTATTTTGAAAACGCTTCGTGGACAAAAGAAGAGGCGGGATTTCATGTGATACGCAATAACCGGATTTATGAATGTGGACAAGCTGGAATCGTGGGATGTAGTGGAGGAGCATTTAGCTTGATTGAAGGAAATGAAATACATGATATTTGTTTGGATGAGACTTTTGAAGGGGATGAAATGGCGGGTATTAAACTACATTTCGCTAATGATGCGGTTTTGAGGAATAATCATATTTATCGTACGATCCGTGGATTGTGGTTAGACTGGGGATCTCAGGGAGTTCAGGTGACGGGTAATCTGTTTCATGACAATGAAACTCAGGAAGATATTTTTGTAGAAGTGTGTCATGGCCCAATTCTTATAGCTAACAATATCCTATTGTCACGCCATTCGTTGAATTTGTCACAAGGTATTGCGTGCGTTCACAATCTGATTGGTGGAGCTATTACGGGTGGGAAAGACCGTTGTGCCGGAGGACGTTTGACATTCTTTTATGAACCTCATGGAACCGTTTCTGTCGGCAAGGCTCCGAACGTGGGAGGCGATTTGCAGTGGTATAATAATTTGTTGACGGGGCGTGCTTCGTTCGATAACTGGGACGAGCCTACTCTTCCTATTCGGTATGATGGCAATGTTTTGTCCGATTCATCTGTCAATTCCAAAGTGAAATTGACACAGAAGCCTGATGGATGGTATTTGTCTATGGAGGTGGATACTGATTGGCAGGGGGCGGAAAAACGTAAATTGGTGAATACTGCTACTTTAGGAAAAGCTGTCACACCAGATCAGGCTTTTACTAATCCGGATGGTAGCTTGCTGAAAATCAATATGGATTATCGAGGAATAAAACGAAATGTAGGCAATCCTTTTCCCGGTCCTTTCGAAGTGAAGAAAGCCGGAAGTCATGAATGGAGAGTATGGCCGGTAGAGAGTAGAAGATAATGTTGTGAATGTGAGTCATATATAGTATAACAATGAAAAGAATTCTGTGTATATTTGTTGGAGTGTTGTCATTGACTTGTGTTTTGGCACAAGGACATCGGGGAGAGGTGTCTTTTGACTGGAATTGGTTGTTTTTCCGTTATGGATTACAGGCGGACGGTTCAAGAATTCCGGAACCGGAATCTCCTGAACACTATTCGTTTGACGATTCGGGATGGCGGCAATTGGATCTGCCTCACGATTGGGGTATTGAAGGACCGTTTCGTACTGATTTGGAAGGATTCACCGGGAAATTGCCATGGCGAGGAATCGGATGGTATCGTAAACATTTCAATATTCCAGCTGGGGATAAGGGAAAACAATATTATCTGGATTTCGATGGTGCCATGGCAAATGCGGAAATCTGGTTGAATGGGAAAAAAGTAGGTGGAAGGCCTTATGGCTATATTTCATTTCGGGTAGATTTGACTCCGTATGTTCGTTGGGGAGAGGAAAATGTGGTGGCAGTTCGGTTAGATACGGAAAAGCTCGGTTCTCGTTGGTATCCGGGAGCAGGAATATATAGACATGTGAGACTGGTGGTGTCAAATCCTGTGCATGTGGCGCAATGGGGAGTATTTGTAACTACTCCGCAGATAACGGATGAGGAAGGGGTGGCTTGTGTTCATGTGAAAATTCAAAATAAGTATTCGGAAGAAAAAGAATGTAGTTATACTGTGGATATTTATGAATTGGATGAAAATGATGTGCCGGGAAAGAGAGTGACAACTTCTAAGAGAAGGAATCTTTCTTTGTCTTCGGGCGGTTTCGGGTTGGATAGTGTTCTTTTAAAAGTAAGCTCTCCTAAGCGGTGGAGTCTGGAGCATACAAACCGTTATCTGGCATCGGTAAAAGTATATAAAAAAAAGAAATTGATTGATGTATATGATGCTACTTTCGGATTCCGAACCATTCAGTTTACTCATGATAATGGCTTTTTGCTGAATGGAAAGCGGGTACAGATCAATGGGACCTGCAACCATCACGATCTGGGAGCATTGGGGACTGCGGTGCATACGGCAGCTTTAAAAAGACAGTTGCTGATATTGAAAAGTATGGGGTGTAATGCTTTACGCACTTCACACAATCCACCGACTCCAGAGTTGCTGACCTTGGCTGATAAATTGGGCTTTTTGGTAATGGATGAAGCTTTTGATTGTTGGAGAGCAGGAAAAAAGGAACATGATTACGCTTCTTTGTTCAATGAATGGCATGAACGGGATATCGAATCCTTGGTGTGCAGAGATCGTAACCATCCTTCTGTCATTTTATGGAGTACAGGAAACGAAGTAGAGGAGCAATACCATCCGGAGTCGGGAGTGGCCAGACATCTAACCGAAGTAGTACATCGGTTTGACAAAACACGTCCGGTCACTTTTGGAGCGTCTTATCCTAGTAAATCGGCTGTAAACGGAACCGAACTGCAAGTGGATGTGCATGGCATGAATTATGCTGCCGGAGTATATGGTGGGCCTCATTTTTATGGGGAATTCCTGAGCAAGGAAGGACACGAGCATCTGTCGGGCTATTCTAGTGAAAGCAGTTCTACCATGAGTTCTAGAGGGGAATATTTTCCTCGTAAGTTCCAAGTTTCGTCTTATGATCTGAATGAACCCGGATGGGGGGGATTGCCTGATCTGGAATTTGCGGCGTTGGATCGTTATCCCGGAATATGTGGCGAGTTTGTTTGGACCGGGTTCGATTATCTGGGAGAGCCTACTCCTTATAACAGCGATAATAGTGTGTTGCTGAATCATGCGGCGGCTTTGAGCAAAGAAGAGCTGGAACAGCAAAGAAAGGCTTTGGAAGATATAGAAAAGAATCGACCGACTTCTCGGAGCAGTTATTTCGGCATAGTGGACTTGGCCGGTTTCCCTAAAGACCGTTTTTATCTTTATCAATCTCGTTGGTTGCCCGATGTACCGATGGTACATATTCTGCCTCATTGGAATTTTCCAGACAGGGTGGGGCAGGTGACTCCGGTGTTTGTCTATACTTCCGGAGATGAGGTTGAATTGTTTTTAAATGGAAAGTCTTTGGGAAAGAAGAAAAAAAAGGCTTATGAATATCGTTTGAGATGGGATGATGTGGTTTATCAGCCCGGCGAATTGAAAGCGGTTGCTTACAAACAGGGACAAAAATGGGCCGAGGCAGAAGTGAGGACAACGGGAAAAGCGGTAAAACTGAGGTTGGTTCCTGATAAGACTTTCATCAAAGCGGATGGTGAGGATCTAGTGTTTGTCAGAGTTTCTTTCTTGGATGAACGTGGAAACGAAGTGCCTACAGCCGAGAATCGCATTTCCTGCACACTTTCGGGAGCAGGAAGAATTGTGGCTACCGACAATGGAGACCCTACTTGCCTGATTCCTTTTTCCGAAACGGTTCGTCCGGCTTTTAACGGTTTATATTTGGCTATATTGAAAGCTCAAAGAGGGCAGAAAGGTTCGTTGCATTTTGTGGCGGAGGCCGAAGGGTTTGAAAAAGAGGAACTGGAGATACAAATAGAAAAATGATATAAAAATAAGAAATAACTATGAGATTGTTTTTTAAAAGAAGTTTGTTGTGCTGTTGCTTGATAGTGTGTTCTATGGTAAGTTATGCACAGACGAATAAAGAAGTGACGAAAGTCTATGTGCTTTTCAAGACTCATCTGGATGTGGGATTTACCGATTTAAGTTCTGTCGTAACACAGCGTTACATGAACGAATTTATTCCTAAAGCATTGGAAGTGTCTGAAAAATTGAGAGCAGATCATTCCGGTGAAAGATATGTATGGACAACGGGATCCTGGCTGATTTGGAAATACTTACATCAGGCTTCTTCAGACGAAGTGAAACGCTTGGAACAGGCTTTGCGTCAGGGAGATATTGTGTGGAATGCTGTTCCTTATACGGTCGAGTCGGAGACAATGAATCGCGATTTATTCGAGACTAATTTACTCTTGTCGCAAAAGCTGGATCAGATGTATGGTAAGAAAACGGTGGCTGCCAAGATGACGGATGTGCCCGGACATACACGGAGTATTATCTCGCCCATGCACGAGGCAGGTATCTATTTTCTGCATGTTGGGGTGAACCCGGCTTCTCCCATTCCGAATGTTCCGGCTTATTGTCGTTGGAAGAATGAGGATGGAAGAGAGTTGATTCTGGCTTATCAGCAGGATTATGGTACGGAGAATCTGCTTCCTGGAGGAAAGATTGCTGTATCTGTCAATTTTACGGGAGACAATCATGGGCCTCATAGTTATGAGAGAGTGAAAGAAATCTATGCGGACTTGCGAAAACGCTATCCAAACGCACAGTTGGTAGGGGCATCATTCAATGAAATAGCCCATGAACTGATGAATATGAAGGAGACACTTCCCGTAGTAACGTCTGAAATAGGTGACACATGGATTTACGGATATGGAAGCTCACCGATCCGGATGGCCAAGTTCAGGAAGTTGTCTTCGTTGTTTTCTCAATGGATATGCGATAAAAAAATAGATAAGAATAGCGATGAGGCTTTGGATTTTGCAGTGGAACTGGGACTGATAGCAGAACATACACAGGGTATGGATATCAAGACTCATCTCCGCAATTGGGATAAATATGATATGGACCTCTTCTTGGCCGCTAGGGCTTCTGAGCCTTTCCGAAAAGTGGAACAGTCATGGAAGGAGATAGATGAATATATCGACCGCGCCATTGCATATTTGCCGAAAGCGTTGCAGGAAGAAGCACGGACCGAGATGAGGCGGATAGATCATCCGGAGGTATATACGCTTTCGTCTGGAATCCAACAACATCAGGAAACTCCCTGGCAACTGGATTTGCTGGATGGAGGGCTGCAAGTGGACGGAATCTATTATCAGATGTTTGATAGCAAGGACTATGATCAATACCTGGACCGTTATTTGCGGGCAAGGTATGGATGGGCTTTGGACGATATTGGCAAGACGGGCTTGGACCGTTCGAAGGCGGTCAGTGTTTCTTTGCATGCACAAGAAACCGCCCGGATGGTGAAGAAAGAACGCAAAGGAACACGCATTGTCTCCGACCTGGTATTTCTACAACACGAAGGCGTGGATGTACGAGTGTATCCGGAAAAGATGCAGGTTAACTCTCTGCTGTATAAGAATCGCAAGAAAGCCGAGATAGAACTGACCATTCTTCAAAAACCGGCGGTTCGCCTGCCTGAAGCTTACTGGATTTCGTTCCGTGCCGATCATATTCTTTCTATAGTGGCGGAAAAGATAGGGGAGAGAGTGGACCTGCTGGATGTGGTGGAGAAAGGAAATCGGCAGATGCACGGTATTGACCGTTATGTGGATTTGAAAACAACTTCCGGAACAATCCGTATATGGAGCGAGGCGGCATTTCTTGTCAATGTGGGAGAAGCCCGCGGACTGGCCTATTCGACAACCTGTCCTGACAAGGAGGGAGGTATTCATTTCAATCTGAGCAACAATTTATGGGGTACTAATTTTGCCATGTGGAATGAAGGTTCGCTGACTTTCCGTTTCACGGTAGAGAAGGTAGTACACTGAATATGAAAGGGAAAAAGGATTATAGCGTATGAAAAAAACAGGAATAATGCTGATTATGGCTGGGGTGCTCTCGGCATTCCTGTCCGCACAAGGGCAGGCGAAAGATATTGTAGACTATGTGAATCCGCTTATCGGAGCTTCCACTTCGGCAAAGGCGGGGAAGAGCGGACACGGATTGGGAAAGACTTTCCCAGGACCAGCCACTCCGTTTGGTTTGGTCCAACTCAGTCCGGATACCCGGACTGGGGGTGACAACGGTCCGGGCTATTCATGGCATCATCCCACTATCGAGGGATTTAGTTTTGTACACATGAGCGGCATTGGATGGTATGGCGATTTCGGCAATTTTCTGGTAACGCCTACGGTTGGGGCTTTGCATACCTACGTGGGCGATGAGAAGAAACTCGAGTCGGGGTACCGCTCATCCTTCTCGCACGACACTGAAGTGGCGGAAGTCGGTTACTATGCCGTCACACTGGACGATTACCGGGTGAGGGTGGAACTTACTTCAAGCCGCCGGGCAGGGATGATGCGAATGACTTATCCCGAAAAAGACACCGCACGTATCAATATTGATTTGGCCCGCCGGATCGGAGGGTCGGCCACCGAGCAATACGTAAAGGTGGTGGACGACACGACGATAGAAGGATGGATGCGCTGTACCTCGAAAGATGGAGGATGGGGAAATGGCGAGGGAAATGTGAATTACACCGTGTATTTTTACTGCCAGTTCAGCAAGCCGCTGACTCAGTATGGCGTGTGGAGCGCCAAATTGCCGGAAGGAATGGATCATGTAGACTTGCATACGCTGAATGATGAAACTTACCGTCAATCCGTGCAACAGGCTGAGGTGATGCGAGGATGTAGGGAATACCAAGGTAGGCATTTGGGATTCTTCACCGAATTTCCCACCAAAGAGGGAGAACAGGTGTTGCTGAAAGCAGGCATCTCGTTTGTCAGCATGGAGGGAGCCCGCCGGAACTTGGAGAATGACATCAATCATTGGAGCTTTGAGACTGTCCGTGAGAACAGCCGGGCTGCCTGGCGTGAAGCGTTGGGGCGTATGGAGGTGCAAGGAACGGAGCGTGACAAGACCATCTTCTATACTGCGCTTTACCACACGATGATAGACCCGCGCGATGTGTCGGATGTGGACGGAAACTATGTGGGAGGAAACGGAAAGATTCTTCAGAACAAACAGTATGTGTATCGGTCCATTTTTAGTGGATGGGACGTTTTTCGCAGTCAGTTCCCTTTACAGACCATCCTTAATCCGCGTATGGTGAACGATGAGATCAATTCGTTGATCAGTCTGGCCACCGTCAGCGGGAAGAACTATTTCCCTCGTTGGGAGATTATGAATTCCTATTCCGGCTGTATGCTGGGCAATCCGGCCGTGTCGGTGCTGGTCGATGCTTACCGGAAAGGCATCCGCGAATGGGATGTGGAAACCGGTTATCGTTTCTGCGAGAACTCTGTAGAGCGTTTTGGAAACGGGACGCTGGGCTATACGCCGATGGACATCTCGCGCACGTTGGAGTATGCTTATTCTGATTGGTGCGTGTCCGAGTTTGCCCGGGCGTTGGGAAAAACCGACAAGTATAAGGCCTACAGAAGTCGTTCGTTGAATTATAAGAATATATGGAACGACAGCATCCGTTGGTTTTGCGGACGGAGGGATGACGGCCGTTTCGGCGAATGGCGCGGCGAGACTGTGCAGGATCATTATTGCACAGAGTCGAACCCGTTGCAGCAAGGATGGTTTGTGCCCCACGATGTCTATGGATTCATGCGTTTGTTGGGCAAGGAAGCCTTTGTGGAGAAGCTGACTGCATTCTTTGACCGTTCGTCGGAAGATTTCCTGTGGAACGATTATTACAACCATCCCAATGAGCCGGTGCATCATGTTCCTTTCCTGTTTCCTTATACGGGCCATGCGTGGCTTACCCAGAAGTGGACCCGGAAGATTTGTGCTCAGGCTTATGGCACCGATGTGCTGGGGCTTTGTGGCAATGAAGATGTGGGGCAGATGAGTGCCTGGTATGTGCTGGCTTCGGCCGGTTTCCATCCGGTTTGTCCGGGCGACAATGTGTATATTCTGACTTCTCCGGTTTTTGATGAAGTCACGATCCGTTTGGATGCTGATTTCTACAAGGGGAAGACATTTGTGGTGAAAGCCCGTAACAATTCTCCTAAAGCGGTTTATATCCAGTCTGCCCGACTGAATGGAAAACCGCTCGACCGTGCGTGGATTACCCACGATGAAATAGTGAATGGCGGAACATTGGAACTGGAAATGGGAACGGAGCCTAATAAGAAGTTCGGCAAACACCGCTTGCCTCCTGCCGCTTTGCGCTGATAAATATTTTCCTACACAGTCACCTGTCTTTGAAAGCGACGATGAACAATTCGTTGTCAAAGGCAGGTGTTTTTTTGGTAACTCACGGTCCGGCATCCGAGTGTCGTGGCATTATCCTCATTTCCATCGCCTTAAGCGCAAGAAAACCGGATGAAACAGCAGTTTCCTTGAAGAATTGTTGAATGCAGAGTGAAGTAAGCCATGTAATAGCAAGCTATCATATGGATATAAGCATGATAAGTAATGCGTTGTTTCGGCCTTATATTCGGTTTGTGTTCACCACGTTCGTGGTTAAATTTAACCACCTGTGTGGTTAATATTAGTCACGTATGTGGTTAGGCTTAACCACAGCTGTGGTGAACGAATGTCAGAAGGTGAGAGGCAGGAAAGGAAGCAGAATGCCCGGCAAACACATCGGTATGAAAACGGGATGCTTGCACAGATAAACTGCCGAGGATACCAATGAGGTGGCGGTTTTAATTTGCTGTTCTGTGCGGGTTTCGTATGAATTGTCGGTAAGAATCCGTATATTTGGACGATAATTTTAAAATATGGTCAAAGAATGAAATACGATTTTGATAAAGTGATAGACCGCAGTGGTACGGCTGCTGAGAAATTGGAGGGGCTGAATCAGATATGGGGACGTACTGATTTGATTCCTTTATGGGTGGCTGATATGGATTTTGCTACAGCTCCTTTCGTGATGGAAGCTATACGCAAGCGTTGCGAGAATGAGGTGCTGGGCTATACCGGCAAGCCGGACAGTTATTATGCAGCTATTGTCGATTGGGTGGGAAAGCGTTATGATATGACAGTGGCGAAGGAGATGATTCATTTTGTTCCGGGCATTGTTCCGGGCATTGGCATGGCAATGAACTGCTTTACCCGGAAAGGGGATAAGGTGATGATTCAGCCTCCTGTTTATCATCCTTTTTCGTGGCTTACTACTCGTAATGAGCGTGTTTTGGTGGCCAACCCGCTGAAGTGGGAAAACGGCATGTACCGGATGGACAAAGAGGCTTTCCGCAGACAGATTAAAGGTTGCAAACTGTTCATTTTGTGTAATCCTCATAACCCCGGTGGAGTGGTATGGACCGAAGAAGAGCTCCGGATGGTCGCCGATGTATGTTATGATGAAAAGGTGCTGGTCTTTTCAGATGAAATTCATGCGGACTTGACTTTGCCTCCGCGCAAGCACCGGCCTTTTGCTGCCATCAGCGAGAAGGCCAGAATGAATTCCGTCACCTTCATGTCGCCCAGCAAAGCGTTCAATATGCCGGGTTTGTCGGCTTCTCATGCGATTATTTTCAATGAAGAACTGCGCAATCGGTTCCGCGCTTATATAGATGCGGGTGAGTTGGATATGGGGCATGTGTTTGCTTTCTTGTCGGTTGAGGCTGCTTACAGCCATGGCACCGAATGGCTGGACCAATGTCTGGCATATATTCAGGGAAACATTGATTTTGTGGATGAATTTCTGAAAAGACATGCGCCTAAAATCAAGGTTGTCAGGCCCGAAGCCTCGTACTTGGTGTGGCTGGACTGCCGTGAATTGGGTATGA
Source organism: uncultured Bacteroides sp. (assembly GCA_947173895.1). Taxonomy (GTDB): domain Bacteria; phylum Bacteroidota; class Bacteroidia; order Bacteroidales; family Bacteroidaceae; genus Phocaeicola. The sequence continues at coordinate 45,006 of CAMWGU010000012.1, forward strand.
GCCAAGAAGCCTTGAATGATTTCTTTGTAGACAAGGCGCGTCTGGCACTGAATGATGGTGCGATGTTCGGCAAAGAGGGGACCGGCTTTATGAGACTGAACGTGGCGAGTCCCCGATGCGTTATAGAAAAGGCTATGGGGCAATTGGCTGAGGCATATCGGATTATGGAGGGCTGATATGCCTGCCTGTGTGTGTTATGTTTTCATCCGGTTCGTTCTTATTTCAAGTATTGTGTCTTGAAGATGTTTACGCATAGCATGAAGATGGATAGCAGCAGGGGGCCGAAAATGACTCCCATGAAGCCGAATAAGGACAGTCCGACCACTACACCGAAAATGGTGATGAGCGGGTGGGTATCGGCCATTTTCTTTTGCAGGATGAAACGGATGAGGTTGTCGACATTGGTCACAATGAGCGCGCAGTAAAGCAACAGGCCGATGGCATGTGTCCATTCTCCCGAAAGGGCCAGATAGGCGGCTAGCGGAAGCCATACCAAGGTTGTCCCTATGATGGGGATAACTGTGGCAAAGCAGGTGAAGAATCCGAACAGCAACGCGCTGGGCACTCCAAACAGATAGTATCCTAAAGTGGCTATTCCTCCTTGGATGACTGCCAGCAGCGGAATGCCGATGGCATTGCTCCTGACTATCCGGTTGATTTCTTTCAGGACGTGCTGTTTGTTTTCATCGCTGAATGGCAATAGGTCGTAGATGTATTTTTCCATCCGGGTACCTCCGATCAGCATGGAGTAGAGAATGAAAACCAACACGAAGGCGTTGACGGCGAAACTGCTGATGCTTCCCATCAGAAACTGTCCGATGATGGGAAGGATGGATGCTACGGATGAGATGTTTTCTGCACTGAACAGGTCGTATCCTGTTTGTGCATGAAGTTGGGATGCCAGATCGGTTATCGTATGTACAAAGCCGGTTGTATCTACATTGATGGTCTGTAGTTTATTGATCAGTAGCCAGACGGCCAGGGCCAGGGGTACTAAGAAACACAGGATGGCTTCTATTAGCAGCAGAATGGCTGTGACACTTTTCCGTATATGCTTTTGGGTGGTGAGATATAGCATTTGTTTTCTTACCATAATATAAATGGTGCATGCTCCCAAAATGCCTCCCATGAAGGGCGATATTTTTAGAAAAAGAATCAGCCCTAATCCTAATATGATGATAATCAGGGAATATTTCCAGTATTGTTCTTTTATGTTCATACGTTTTATTGTTTATCTGGTCATGCCGGATAAACAATAAAACGAAGTGGAATGTTCTCGGTTCTCAGAACGGAACATTTCGGTTCATGTTTTCATAATTGTTGTATTGTCCGCTGATGTTTGCTTCGCTTTCGGGAGCTAGTTCGATGGCTTTTTTCATATCTTCTACAGAGCCGTTTTTGTCTCCCTTCAGCAGTTTGATGCGTCCCCGTTCGTGGTAGGCCCGGGCAAAGCTTGGATTGATTTCGATGGCTTCTTCGTATACTGCCAGTGCTTTGTCCAGGTCTTTGTTCGTCAAATACAGTTCTCCCAACAAAAGGTAGGCTTTTTCGTTGAACGGATTGAGCGTAAGCACTTGGTTGAAGCATTCTTGGGCTTGGTTTGGCTCGCCTGTAGCGGCCAGGATTTCTCCTTTCAACAGCAGGGCCTGCTCGTCGTCCGGATTCAGGGTGAGCAGTATTTGTATATCTTCGGCGGCGTCTTTTGCCTGTTTCATGTTCCAAAGTACTTCGGCGCGCAGTTGATAGGCTTCGGCGTAATCTTCTTTTAGGACTATGGCTTTGGTCAGCATGGCAATGGCGCCGATTTCATCTTTCATGCCGATTGCTGCTTTGGCTGTCAGATAGAAAGCGAGCGGATTTTTATTGTCCAGGGCCAGTGCTTTCCGACAGGCGTTATTCATGCCTTCATAGTTTTCTTGCATGTAACAGATGCCTGCCAGTGACAGGAGTGTGTCTGTTTGTTCCGGGTCTTTGCCAACTATGCGGTTCAGAGCGGTGCGGGCATCGTCCAGGCGGTTTGCCTGAGTGTATGTGGTGGCCAGCAGGCCGAGGGTTTCCGGCTCGTCATTGATGGCGGCTGCTTCTTCAAAGCATTTAATGGCGTATGTCAGTTTGCCCATGCGTTGGGCGCGAATGCCGTCATATTTTAATATCTCGAAATTCTTTTTTTTGTTCTTCTCTTTTTCGGTTTCGGAGTTGCTGTTTCTGCCGAATAAGGATTTAAATAAGCCCATAATGTATAATCGTTTTATTTGTCTATTGCTATAATGAATCTTCTTAGGTAGATTTCTTGTTCTTGATTTTGGGTATTGGTGAACCGCACTGCTTTTATCGGTTTCTTTTGCAGGTCGACAACCAGTCTGTTCTTTTCTTGTTTGAAATCTGTTTTTTCCCAGTCTGTTCCGTTTTCGGATGTTTCAAGTGTTCCCCAAACGGCTGCTTCGGGTTTACCCAAATCCATATCAATGTATTTACCGGGATAAACCTGATCCAATTCGATTGTCAACGAACCTTGGGCGGGCCATTTGATTACTTCCAATGCCGGAGATACTTGAATGCGGTTTGTCTTTACCTGTAAGGGTAAATTCTTTATTTGGCTGATGTCACTGATTAATTTGTGTGGCATGTAGTCGGTTGCTGCATTAAGTTGTGTATGGTGCTTCCGGTTATAGCATTGTGTGACGGTAGTAAAAGTCTGGTCTATCAGTGGTTTGATTACTTTTCCGGCGGTCTTTACTCCGGGTTGGTACGGATTCTGGTTGTAGGTCTGGTCTGTTTGGAACATTTGTTGTTGCAAAGCCTTTACGTGTTTGTATTTTCGTATGAACAGAGCCTGGTCGTTGTTGTGATATGCTTTGACCATTGCCATCACTTCTTGTCCGGTTTCGCCCAGCAGTTTGAACTGATACAGCCAGGGCATTATCTCTGTGACAATCGGATTCTTGTCGGCATGTGCCACCAAAATGTCGCTTGATTCAATCATCTTGCAGAATGTTTCTTCCAGGGTTGAGTAATCTTTGTCATCATAAATCTGGCTTTTTATATATGTATCAGTAAATCGCTGAGCTACAGGCTGAAGTTCTACAGACTCTTCTCGGCGATATCTGTGTCCATTAGGGCCTAAGTCGGAGTTGTGTGCAGCAAAGAATTCTAATTCGGCAGCGGCTTCGGGCAATATATTCGCGATAGCGTCTTTCCAGGTCTTTTCGCTATTGTATTGCATGGGGTTCCATGCGTAGGATGCTACGCTGTAAATGGCTATTTTCGAGGCTTCCGCATGTTCCATCGGGTTGGTGACGAATCCGGACATCTGATGGGCTATCTGTGTATCGTTTCCATACACCGGTCCCATGAGCAAATGGTCGCGCACATAGTCGGATACTGGGAAATTCCACCATATATAGGCAGGGCGTTTGATCCGTTCGTTTATCCACTCGATGCCTTCTTGGGTGATGTCGGAGATCACACGGTCTCCTGTCCACATGATTTGTATGGATGGGTTCAGTTTGTCTCCCAATGTGGTGAGGTATCCTTTGGATGGATCGGACCAGCTTTTATTATATTCTGTGGGGCACATGATGAGTGGAGTAACATCCGGTTTGCTTTTTACAAAGTGTTCGTCTATGTAGTTCAGCAGCTCTGCCTGTTTGACGGGATTGGTGCCTTCGCCTGATATGTCGTCGAAAAAGACGGCAAAGGAACGGACTCCAAGTTGGTACATATTTTCGAATTTCTTCAGTAATAGGTCGCGGTCTTCCTGATTCCATCGGATGTCTTGTCCCGGATGGATGGCCCAAACAAAATCGACTTCGTGCGCTTGGGCTACTTTCACTAATTCTTGTAATTGTGCTGCTTCTTGTGCCGGATAGGGCAGGCGCCAGTTGGGCGAACTATGGTAGGGATCGTCTTTTGGACCATATATATATGTGTTTATTTTGTTTTCGCCATAGAAGCGCAGTTGGCGTAGACGGGCTTCATGGCTCCAAGGAGTTCCGTAGAATCCTTCTACGACACCGCGGTAGCGTATGGACGGATAGTCTTGTATTTCTACCACAGGCAGTTGGTTGTCTTTGAGCAATTGTTTCAATGTTTGCAAGGCGTAATAGGTTCCGCGTTCATCATTTCCCGCCAGAACTATTTCTTTGTCATTGATGGACAGATAATAACCTTCTTTTTGCTTGGGAATTTGGCGTGCAAACTTACGGATGGCTTTGTCTTCTTTCTCTCCGATATAGATGCGTATTTTGGCTTGATTGGCTTGTTTGCCGTTTAAAAGTTCTTTTAGTTCTTTGACGGCATGAAGATTGGCATCCTGTTCTCCTGAAATCAGGTAAGTTTCGGGTAGCGCGATCAGCTTGTCAGAAACAATGGCTTGTTGGGGAGTAGGCTGAATGTTTGTATATTGCGCATGGATATGTGTTCCGGCAAGCAGATAAATACAGGTTAAAAACAGTTTTTTCATGATAATTATTGATATGAAATTAGTTAATTTGAAGGCAAAGATAATGAAATGTGTAATAAATGAAGAATGAAAAATAAAAAAAGCCCTGTCACACCGAAAGAATTCCGTCTTTCAGATGAATTGCCTCTTCTTCCAATAGATAGGATAACACTTGGTTGGCCTTGGCTTTGTCTCCATTTATTTTGTCTAGTAAAAGGTATACGGGCAGTGATTCGTTCTTTAATAATGACAGAAGTTGTTCTTCCAAATTTTGGAATTCACCTGTGCGGAGTCCTGAATTGTGTTTGCTTAGGCATACATCGCATTGTCCGCAATTGTGCTCGTTCTTTTCTCCAAAATATCTGAGAAGCATTCGGCTGCGGCATTTGTTGTCGGCGGTGGTATATTCTATCATGGCCTTGATTCGGGCAGTATAGCTTTCTTTTCTGTCTTCGTAGATTTCTCGGGTGATGACAAGCCGGTCTTTCTCCTGCCGTTCGCGGGTATATATAATGTAAGGTGTCTTTTTTCGGGGGATGTAGTGTACGATATGTTTGCGGTTCAGTGACAGCAGGATTTCATAGATTTGTTGTCGGCTTAATCCAGAACGGAGTGCCAGCAAGTCTTCATTGATGTAGGCATAATCGGTGAACAATCCTGTGTAGGAACGTAAAATGATGTTGATCAGTTTTTCTGTGTCCATATCATTTTCGCGTAGCTTGTAAAGTTCGTCACGCCGCATGGTGAAAATGATGCGTGATGCGTTGTCTTGTTCATCTGTATATTCCAGATAGCCGGCGCGGGTTAAAATTTTCAGCGCGCTGTCTGCTTGTATAGGAAAATGTTTGAAATTATGGCAGAATTCTTCTAGATTGAAAGCGAAAGTGCATCCTATGCCGTCTCCCATGGCCATTTGGAAAAAGTAATTGATGTCTTCGTATACTTTCCGGATATAGTTTTTATCAGGGAAAGTGTCGCTGATGCGTTTGGTCAGGTTTGTTTTGTCACTTTTGGCATATAGCAGGACTGCGTATGCTTTTTGCCCGTCACGTCCGGCTCGGCCTGCTTCCTGAAAATAGGCTTCGGGAGAATCGGGTGTATCTATGTGGATGACGATGCGTACGTCTGGTTTGTCAATGCCCATGCCAAAAGCGTTAGTGGCTACCATGACGCGACTTTCACCGGTGAGCCAACTTTTTTGGCGTTGGTCTTTTATGTCGTTATTCAGTCCGGCGTGATAAAAAGTGGCGGTTATGTTGTTATTGACCAGTAGCTCGGCTACTTCGCGTGTACGTTTTCTGTTGCGGGTATAGACAATGGCACAGCCTGATACGCTGTTCAGAATATGTAATAGTTCTGTTTGCTTGTTTTCGGTGTGTCGTACAATATAGGCCAGATTCTTTCTTTCAAAACTCATTCTGAAAATTTGGCTGTCTTTTCTGAAGTTCAGTTTTGTCTGTATGTCTTTTACAACTTCTGGAGTGGCGGTTGCTGTCAGTGCTAATACGGGTGTATGGGGAAGAAGTTCGCGTATCTCTGCTATTTTCAGATACGCAGGGCGGAAATCGTATCCCCATTGGGAGATGCAATGTGATTCGTCTACTGTAATTATGTTTATTTTCATGCTCCGCAGTTTGTTCCGAAATATTTCGGTATCCAGCCGTTCCGGAGAAATATAAAGAAATTTGTAATCACCAAAGATGCAGTTTTCCAGTGCAATGATGATTTCTTCGCGTGTCATGCCGGAATATACGGCCAATGCCTTGATTCCTCGTTCGCGTAAATTGCGTACCTGATCTTTCATCAATGCGATGAGCGGGGTGATGACTAAACATAATCCTGGTTGTGCCAAGGCAGGTACTTGAAATGTTATAGATTTTCCTCCTCCGGTAGGCATCAATCCCAGCGTATCGTGGCCGTTTCCTATGCTTTCGATAATGTCTTTCTGTATACCTCGGAAATCATCGTATCTCCAATATTTTTTTAATATTTCTTTATAGGGCATGATAAGGAGCAAACAGGATGTTTTGTCATTCTGGACAGAACGAAGAATTTGTGGGAATATGGGAAACTATGTTTCGGTATTCTTCGTTCTGTTCAAAATGACAAGATAGAATTAAGTTATTTTTATTCTTCACTAGGTTTTATGTCCTCTATTTGCAATTGTACCTCACCACGTTTGTGCGTGTTTTCTTCGATGGTATAGCAAATGTCGAACGAACGTTTGGTCTTGATGTAGCGTGCCTGAGAGCTTTGTCCGAAGGCAATGCCGTTCATCACATTGTTTGATTTGTTGTCCACTAATTCCAGTTTGATATGTTCTTGGTCGCGGCCCACTACTTTGCTGGTTCCATAATCATATACGTTGTGGGTGCAAAAAATTGGTTTGTGGTTGTCTGGACCGAAAGGGTTGAACTTTTTCAGGTCGGCATGGAATTTAGGGGTGATGTCTCGAAAATCAATCTCAGCATCAATGTCTATGACAGCACTGGTTTGTTCGGGAAGAATATGTTCTGTGACGTATGCTTCAAAACGGCGTGTGAATTCTTCTACATTTTCCACTTTCATGGACAATCCTGCCGCATACGTGTGCCCTCCAAAGTTTTCCAACAAATCACGACAATGTTCGATGGCTTTGTATACATCAAATCCTGAAACAGAGCGGGCGGATCCTGTTGCTAAGTTATCGGTACGTGTCAATACGACTGCCGGACGATAATAGATTTCGGTCAGGCGTGATGCTACAATTCCGATGACTCCTTTGTGCCATGCTTCATTATAAATGACGATAGAACGACGGTCTGCCAGTTCTTCCAGCCGTTCTACAATCCGGTTTGCTTCTTCGGTCATGGTTTTATCCAAGTCCTTGCGCGTTTCATTGTATTGATTGATTTGATTGGCTTTTTCTAGTGCAGACGAAAAATCTTTCTCTATGAGTAGTTCTACTGCTTCTTTTCCGTTTTGTATGCGTCCGGATGCGTTGATGCGTGGACCAATTTTGAATACGATATCTCCTACTGTAATTTCTTTATCGGATAATCCACATACGTCAATAATAGCTTTCAGCCCTACACTGGGGTTGGAATTCAATTGCTTTAATCCGTGATGTGTCAACACACGGTTTTCTCCCATGATAGGTACGATGTCTGATGCTACACTGACAGCAACTAAATCCAATAAAGGAGTCAGTTGGTGAAATTCGATGCCGTTGTTCAGTGCAAAAGCTTGCATGAATTTGAATCCTACGCCACATCCCGAAAGGTGATCATAAGGATACAGATTGTCTATACGTTTGGCATTCAGAATGGCTACAGCCGGTGGCAATACGTCATCAGGTACATGATGGTCGCAAATGATGAAATCAATGCCTTTTTCTTTCGCATAGGCAATTTCATCTACGGCCTTGATGCCGCAGTCCAACACGATGATGAGTTTTACTCCTGTTTCGTAAGCATAATTCACCCCTTTTACTGATACTCCATATCCTTCGTTATATCGGTCGGGAATATAGTAATCAATGTTCGAATAGAACTGTTGGAGAAATTTGTACACCAATGCTACGGCTGTTGTACCGTCTACATCATAATCCCCATAAACCATTATACGTTCCTTTCTGCCCATAGCTTGGTTGAGCCGTTCTACAGCGATGTTCATATCCTTCATCAGGAATGGGTCGTGCAGTTCGTTAAGCTGGGGGCGGAAAAACCGTTTAGCCTCTGCTGCTGAAGTTATGCCTCTTTCCAGCAACAGTTTACAAAGAATCGGGCTGATTCCAGTTTCCTTTGCTAGGGCTTTGGCTGCTTCTGTATGTTCTTGGCTTGGAGGTTGATAATTCCATTTGTGATTCATTTTATATATTGTTTTTTCTTTTTTCTGCTCTCGGTGGCATGGCTCAACTGTTTTGAGGCTATACCTGCCCAATTGAATCGTAAAGTTAGGAAAAAACCAATAAAAAACCGCTAATTCCATCTTAATTTTATGGAATTAGCGGTAAAATGTTGTGTGATAGTAGATTATTTGATGCCTAATTTCTTTGCAATTTCTTTAGGAAGTGCATTCTTATTGACTACAATATTCATGGTTTTGTAGCGGACGAATGCTTTCGATGCATACCATAAACCTTCGTATTTACCAGCTTTTCCCCAAGAGTTCTTTACCATATAGTATTCATTTCCTTCTTGGTCTTTAGCTATACCATAGATTAACATGCCATGGTCATCGGTAGTTTCCCAGTTGTCGTATGCTTCCTGGCGTTCTTCTTGTGTACACCATTTCTGAGGTTGTGGCTTGGTATTCAGTTTCTTTTCCTCCGGTTTCATTTTCAACCAGTGTGCCATGTCCGAGCCACTCAGTTCTTGTATCTTTTCTGTATCGGGCATAACGGCTATACCATCGCGTGTAAAGCCTTGTTCGCTGACATCAGATCCCCATGCTATCGGATAACCGTTGTTGATTGCATTGTCAAACACTTGCATGAATTCATCGATAGGAAGATTGTATGATTGTCCCCATCGCCAATTGTCTTGAATTTCAAGAACAAACGGTTCATAGAATGGATGGTGAGTGTATGAAGTGAGTGAAATGTAATCATTCGGATTCAGTCCGGTTGATTCAAAGAATGAATGGGGGGTGTATTCTTTTCCTTTATAAGTGAATTTTTCGGGACATTCGCCTAAGTAAATATCATGGATGGATTTGATGGCTTTCTTCCACAACGGATTATGTTCCTTATCTGTTTGAAGCTTACGCAAGTTGCCTTTGGCTATTGCGGCCACTACCGCGTTTGATACAGCTGTAAGCTCTGTATGATTGCTCAGAGTGTCGCCATACATCACACCCGGACGCATCACTTCTTCGGGCACCAGACCGAATTTTTTCATGCCATAGATTACATCATAGAATGATCCTCCTTGTGAGAAAGATACATCTCCATGAGTGCGCACTGCAGCATCTGCACGGTCCAGATAAGTTTGATGTACGATATACATTTCAGAAAAATCGTATTCTCCTTTTCCCATACGAAGCAACTCTGATTCCAAAAATGCCATACTGGAGTAGCACCAGCATGTACCGGCACGACTTTGGTTCTTGATAGAAGTAATGGGTAGTTCTTTTACTGTAGTAAATATAAACCCTTCTTCTTTTGGTTCTTCTTTAGGAGCATTTTGTGCAAGAAGGTTCATGCTGCATAAACCTAATGTTGCTAATAGTGTAAATCTTTTCATTTTTGTTTAATGTAATAGTGTGTTTATTAAATTATTCATTCATTATTGCTTCTACTTCTTCGATCGTGATAGGGATGCGTTTTTCGCCTGTGAAGCGTGAGCCTTCCGAGGTTATTAGAATGTCGTCTTCCAAACGGATACCTCCAAAGTCTTTGAACTTTTCAATCGCATCAAAGTTTAAGAATTCTGTATGAGTCTTTTCGGCTTTCCATTTGTCTATCAGTGCAGGAATGAAATAGCAACCGGGTTCGTCTGTGATTACAAAGCCTTCTTGCAAACGTCGTCCCATGCGTAAAGAAGACAGCCCGAATTGTGAGGACGGACGTGTTTCATCATCATATCCTACGTAGATTTGTCCCAAATCTTCCATGTCGTGCACATCCAGTCCCATCATGTGTCCTAATCCATGAGGTAGGAACAGGGCATGTGCGCCTACGGCTACAGCCTCTTCTACATCCCCTTTCATAAGTCCTAAATCCTTTAATCCTTGTGCCAAAACTTTGCAGACTTCCAGATGCACAGACATATAGGTTATGCCCGGACGAGTAATCTCTAGGGCTTTGTCGTGGCAAGCTAAAACAATGTTATATATGTCTTTTTGTCGTCCCTCGAATTTGCCTCCTACGGGGATTGTACGGGTATGGTCGGAACAATAGTTGGTAATTCTTTCTGCGCCGGCATCTGTCAGCATCATGCGTCCGATTTCCAGTATGTGGCTATGGTCATGGTTGTGTAGTGTTTCTCCGTGCTGGGTCAGGATAGTGGCAAATGAAGTCATGCTGCCATACGAGGCGGCAATGCCGTCCAATACTCCGGCAATATATTGTTCTTTCACACCTGGTTTGCAAAGACGCATGGCTGTGGTATGCATTTCGTAGCCAATGTTGCATGCCAAGTCTATTTCTTTTATCTCGCAAGCTTCTTTCACAGAACGTAAATCGACTACCGCTTTGATCAGTTCGATGGATGCGTATTGCTTCACTATGGAGGAACGTATTCCTGTCAAATCTTCCAGCAACAACATATTGTCGAACCGGTAGGGGGGAAGAAAATGAATTTTTCTACCTTGGGCGATGGCTCGTCCTACTACTTCTTTTAGTTGTGTAAACGGGAAACTTTTCTGAATACCTATTTGGGCGGCCAATTCTTTGATACTGGGTTGGGGACCCATCCAAATGATGTCATCCATGTCTACATCATTTCCAAAGAAATAATCTTCTCCAGCTTCAATATCCATTACGCCTGCATATCCAGGGTGGGAGTGACCGAAAAAATAGAGGAATGAACTATCCTGGCGGAATTTATATGTGTTATCTGGGTAGTTTGCCGGAGCTTCATTGTTACCTAATATAAGGATTATGCCATTTTGCACTTTGTCTCTAAGTGCCTGACGGCGTTTTTGATAAGTTGTAGAATCAAACATGATTAACGCTCTTTTAATTTAGAATTCTATTTTACTATTTTGCAAATGTAGCAATTAAAATTCAAAAAAATGCGTAGAAATACAATGAAAAAGATAACTTTGCGAAGAACTTTTCCTATAGAAGGATTGTTTTTAGTGAAATGATGGAAATAGACGAAAAAACAGGGCTGGTGTTAGAAGGGGGCGGAATGCGCGGAGTGTTCACCTGCGGTGTACTCGACTATATGATGGATCATGCTGTTTGGTTTTCATACGGGGTCGGGGTATCTGCGGGGGCGTGCAATGGTCTGTCCTATATGTCCCGTCAGCGTGGCAGAGCTAAATTCAGTAATATTGATTTGCTGGATAAATATCATTATATAGGTATCAAGCATTTGTGGCGTAAGCATAGTATCCTTGATCAAGAATTGCTTTATGAACATTTTCCTAAAGAAATTCTTCCTTATGATTATAAAACGTATGCCGAGAATCCGGCGCGTTTTGAGATGGTGACTACTCATTGTGTGACGGGCAGGGCATGTTATTTGGAAGAAAAATATGATCCTTGCCGTATTATTGCTATCGTTAAAGCTTCCAGCAGTTTGCCTTATGTTTGTCCTATTGCTTATGTGGATGGTGAACCGATGCTTGACGGAGGAATTGTAGATTCAATTCCTATATTGCATTCTATCGAGCAGGGATATGATAAGAATGTGGTGGTGCTTACGCGTAACCGGGGCTACCGCAAAAAGGGGAAAGATATAAAAATCCCTCATTTCATCTATAAAAAATATCCTCGTTTGCGGGTAGCTTTAAGTAAACGTTGTCGTATTTACAATGAGCAACTTGATTTAGTGGAACAATTGGAAGATGAGGGTAGAATTGTAGTGATTCGTCCTGAGAAACCGATGGAAGTGGATCGTATTGAAACTGATACGAAGAAACTGACAGATTTATATGAGGAGGGGTATGCCTGTGCTAGAAAAGCATTCAAAGAAAAACTGCTACTTTGGAAATAAACTTTCATCGAGGGGGAGTTTAGCTTGTTGATCCTTGACTGTGATAATGGTTTCGTCTAAAACTGATGCTTTGATGGAGGTGTAGCTATTTTATAATTTCCATCGCTTTCTTGTAGTGCGAAGGAATATGTTTGATTGTTTGGGTAGTGTAATTGGGTACTTGCAATTTCTCAGTCTTTTAAAGGGATAGAATTTAGTTTGTACGATCTGTGGAAATGTTGGAATATAAACTAAAAAATCCCTCCTTACTTTGGGTAAAGAGGGATTATAAGTGAATTGTTTATTTTTCGATTCTTATTTTTATTTGGCAAAGCTGACTGCACGTGTTTCGCGAATAACCGTGATCTTTACTTGTCCCGGATAGGTCATTTCATCTTGAATTTTCTTTGCTATCTCGTTAGACAGGTTTTCAGTCTGTTTGTCGTCAATCTTATCGGCACCCACAATGACACGCAGTTCGCGACCGGCTTGGATGGCGTATGTTTTTGTTACGCCCGGATAAGACATGGCCAACTGCTCTAAATCATTCAAGCGTTTGATATAAGCTTCTACAATTTCACGTCGTGCGCCTGGGCGTGCACCTGAGATAGCGTCGCATACCTGTACGATCGGAGCCAGCAGACTGGTCATCTCTGTTTCATCGTGATGTGCGCCAATGGCATTACAGATGTCTGGTTTCTCTTTATATTTTTCGGCGATTTTCATACCGAGCAATGCGTGTGGCAATTCCGGCTCTTCATCGGGCACTTTACCAATGTCGTGCAACAATCCGGCACGTTTGGCTTTTTTAGGATTTAATCCCAGCTCTGAAGCCATTACAGCACATAGGTTGGCTGTTTCGCGTGCGTGTTGCAGTAGATTCTGGCCGTACGAGGAGCGATACTTCATTTTACCAATGATGCGGATCAGTTCCGGATGCAGGCCGTGAATACCTAGGTCGATCGTGGTCCGTTTACCTGTTTCGATAATTTCTTCTTCTACTTGTTTGCGCACCTTGGTCACCACTTCTTCGATACGTGCCGGGTGGATACGTCCGTCCGTCACAAGTTGATGCAAAGCCAAACGGGCGATTTCACGGCGTACGGGGTCGAATGCCGAGAGTACAATAGCTTCCGGAGTATCGTCTACAACGATTTCCACACCGGTTGCGGCTTCCAGTGCCCGTATGTTGCGTCCTTCGCGTCCGATAATGCGTCCTTTGATTTCATCCGATTCGATATGGAATACGGTGACCGAATTTTCGATAGCTGTTTCGGTTGCCACTCGTTGGATGGACTGGATGACAATGCGTTTTGCTTCTTTGTTTGCTGTTAGCTTGGCGTCATCCATGATGTCGTTAATATAGGAAGCGGCTTGGGTTTTTGCTTCTTCTTTCAGTGATTCCACCAAACGTTCTTTGGCTTCTTCGGCCGACAGGCCAGACAAAGCTTCTAATTTTTCACGTTCTTGCATTTGTAACTTGTCCAGTTCTTCCTTTTTCTTGTCTACAATGGCAATTTGCGCTTCCAGATTTTCTTTGATGGCTTCCGCTTCCGTGCGCTTGCGCTGAACCTCTTCTTGTTTTTGATTCAGCATCAACTCACGTTGTTTCAATTTGTTTTCGGCTTGCTGGATTTTCTGGTTGCGTAGAGCTACTTCCTTTTCCAAATCGGCCTTTTTGTTTAGAAACTTCTCTTTTAGTTCTAAGAGTTTGTTTTTCTTAATCACTTCTGCTTCGGTCTGTGCTTCTTTGATGATGATATCATACTTTGATTTCAGTCCATATCTGAAAAATATGTATGACAGACCACCACCTATGGCGAAACACACAATTGCTATTATTACCGTTGTTATCATTGTTATTAATTTATATATAAATAAAAAACGCACAACCTATCTATAAAGAACTCTTCTCTTAATAGTATAGTTGTGCGTGAATTTCCTTATTGTTTTCTAATGTCTTATTCTTTATTACTGATTTGTTTTTCAAGTTCTTCGGTTAACTCTTGTAATTTTTCCAAATAGGGCACAGTGTCGTTCCTGTCCTTGATGGATATGTTTTCAAAAGCCAACTCCAGCGAAACCATTGCCCAATGCCTTGCGGGGCTAAGGTTAGGCCATTCGCTGCGATACTTATTTAATTTATTGTTAATCTGTTTGGCAGCATCCCGATATAATTGTTCATCTTCGCGACGAATGTTTAGCGGGTATCGTTCGTTGTCAATCAGTAAATGTATCTTCATCATATCGTCCATAATACTTCGTTTTATTGTGTCAGTTTCTTTATTCGTTTAATAAAGCGATGCATTTGTCGACTTCACGCACAAGCCTTGACAATCGTTGTTTAGTATCGCTGATGTCTTTGTCATGGATACTGATTGTTCGGGCTATTTTTAAATTGGTGTACATTGCTTCTAATTCTTTTCGGCTATTTTCTAATCGGTTTATTTCAACTTCCTTTTCAAGGAGAAGTTGCTTTAGCTGAGCATTTTCCTGTTTTAACTCATTATATAAATACATAAAATGCCTCAGTCTTGCTTCGAAAGTTCCTAATAGCTTTTTATCTTCTTCAGTCATTTTACACCAAAATTGTACACAAATATAAAGGATTGGAAGCAAACACGAAAATATTTCGTCCTAAATTTATCGTTTATCATTAAAAAAACTTTTTTAATGCCTTTGTTAGCTGTTTTTCCTGTGTTTGCCCGGATGTAATTTTTTTTACAGTATGTGCCTGTTCGAGAGTATTTATCGCTTTAATGTTTTATAGGATAAGATATGACGGGTGATGCCGGTGGCAATGATCAAGAGCAGGATTCTTGTCCAAGTATAGGGAACTGTCCAGATGGCGCAATAGCTTAAGGTGATCCATATTAATGATACGGAAATGATCTTGGCGTGTAAAGGTATTGCTTTATGCTCGTGGAAATTGCGGATGTAGCTTCCTAGGTATTTTTGTCGGATGAGCCAATGATATAGGCGCGGTGAACCGCGGAAATACATGGCGGCTGTTAGTAATAAAAAGGGGGTGGTAGGCAGTAAGGGAAGAAATATGCCGATAATGCCTAGTATGAGTGATATTGTTCCTACAACTGTATATAGTGCTTTCATATATGCAAATATAGATCAAAAAACGAAAAAATGCTGTGCTCTTTATTATATTATTTTTTTTTTATGCTGTATCTTTGCGCCCTATAACACCGAGGTGACATTAGGTGTGAATTCTTTCTTATTATAATTGAATGTTATGTATACAGTAATTAAACGGATGGAAATTTCAGCTTCCCATAGCTTGAAGCTGTCATATAGAAGTAAATGTGAGAATTTGCATGGTCACAATTGGATAATTACCGTTTATTGCCGGTCTGCGGTATTGAATGAGGATGGTATGGTTGTTGATTTTACGCATATCAAGGAGGCGGTGATGGGGCGTTTGGATCATCGGAACCTGAATGAGATAATTCCTTTTAACCCGACTGCCGAAAATATGGCGCATTGGGTGTGCGAACAAATCCCCACTTGTTTTAAAGTAGAAGTCCGCGAGTCGGAAGGAAACACCGTAATTTATGAGAAAGATTAATGAAATATTTTATAGTCTGCAAGGAGAAGGTTTCCATACTGGAACGCCGGCCGTTTTTGTCCGCTTTTCCGGATGTAATCTGAAATGTCCTTTTTGTGATACTCAACACGAGGTGGGGACATGGATGAGTGATGAGGAGATAGTGGCGGAAGTGGTGAAGTATGCTATGGCAATGGTGGTTTTGACAGGAGGAGAGCCAGGGCTGTGGATTGACGGTTCGTTGGTCGATGCGTTGCATCGGGAAGGGAAATATGTTTGTATTGAAACAAACGGTACTTGTGCTCTGCCTGAAAATATAGATTGGGTGACCTGTTCTCCTAAAGAGGGGGCAACGGTAAAGCTGGGTCGTATGGATGAGGTGAAAGTGGTATATGTGGGGCAGGATGTTTCTCCTTATTTGGATTTGCCCGCCTGTCATTATTTTCTGCAACCTTGTTCCTGCTCTAATACGGAAGCCGTGGTATCTTACATTTTATGTCATCCCCAATGGAGGTTGAGTCTGCAAACTCATAAGCTTTTGCAAATTCCTTAATGGGATAGAGTTTCATCTTCCTTTCATTCTTCTCCGTGTTACCATTGTCTTCTGGTCTGGTTCTGCTTTCTCCTTCATCCTTTCATTGGTCGCTGAAACGCCCTGTTGATGGGGAGAGCGGGCTGTGAAAGTACATTCCGTAGGCTCCCTTCATCCTCCTTTCATCCTCTCTTCATTGGCACACAAAGGCGGCATGGCTGAAATTGCTGAAGGCAGATGTGAAAGGACCCGGACGGTGTGACTGAAAGGGTGGTGAGGGGATGTCCTGTCATTTTTAACCGGCTGATTTATAATTGGTTTTGCTAATAATGAAAGGGTGAAGGGAGAAAAGGAAGGAGCAACTTGATGAGGGAGGGAAGTCTTCTGCACGTACGTACGTACGTGTGAGCCTATACATACGTATGTGTAGGTCTACACGTACGTATGTACAAGCCTACACATACGTACGTGTTTTTACAACAAGACGGGGTCT
This sequence comes from uncultured Bacteroides sp., assembly GCA_947173895.1. Taxonomy (GTDB): domain Bacteria; phylum Bacteroidota; class Bacteroidia; order Bacteroidales; family Bacteroidaceae; genus Phocaeicola. The sequence goes on from CAMWGU010000012.1 coordinate 61,656, forward strand.
GTTACAGGCTCACCCGATAATCATTGGGGGTATGCATAAATCTTAGCCAGTCTAAAGAGG